>CAYUKO010000063.1:0-20761 GCA_964445375.1 uncultured Roseburia sp. | reverse complement strand
ATGCAGGAAAAGGCACTCAGGGCGGTAAAAGAGGATATTCACAAGGAAAGTGCGTGATGTGTTATTTTGCAAGTGACACAAATACGGTCTTGACAAAACGCTCCCAAAAGGCACCCTAGTTCTAGAGTGCGGGAAAATGCTTGTAAACGCAGGATATAAAGTAAAGGTATTAAATACAATCAACTTTAATAAGTCTATGCGATATAATCCATTTGCTTACATTCGAAGTGAAAAGGATATCCTGAAACTTGTAAATACCATTATGGTAAATACGAAGGGAGAAGGCGCACAGGCAACAGAGGATTTCTGGAGCAAGGCGGAAAGACTATTGTTTACTGCATACATTGGTTATATCTGGTATGAATCAGTGGAAGAGGAGCAGAACTTTATCACGCTTCTTAATATGATTAATGAAAGTGAGACAAGGGAAGAGGATGAGAACTTTAAGAACGTTATTGATATGATGTTTGAGGATTTGGAAGAAAGAAATCCGGAACATTTTGCAGTAAAACAATATAAAAAGTACAAGTTGGCTGCTGGTGTAATAAGCTGAAAGAGTATTTTTAGTACATTAGATTAAAAGTTCTCTTTGAGCTTATTATTTTTGGCTCAAATACAGAGGAAAGGAGCAGAACATGAGTAGTGAAAAGATTATTGTATTATACGAACGATTAAGCCGAGAGGATGAGAACCTTGGGGAGTCGTACAGTATATCAAATCAAAAGAAGTTGCTAGAAGATTATTGCAGAGAAAAAGGGTGGACTAGGTTCAGGCACTTCACTGATGATGGTATATCCGGTACAACCTTTGAAAGACCGTCCTTTAAGGCTATGATGGAGCTTGTGGAAGATGGAGAGGTGGAAACCATTATCCTGAAGGATATGAGTCGATTAGGACGAGATTATCTTGTTGTAGGTCAGCTCAGAGAGTTCTTCCGTAAAAGGGGAGTCCGTCTGATTGCAATTAATGATAACCATGACAGTTACAATGGAGATGACGATTTCCTTGTATTCAGGGATGTTATGAATGAAATGTATGCCAAGGATATCAGCAAAAAGATAAAATCCACATTCAAGTCCAAGGGAAAATCCGGAAAGCATGTGGCTAGTGTTACACCATACGGATATCTGAAAGATGAAAATGACGGAAATCATTGGATTGTGGATGAAGAAGCTGCTGAAATCGTGAGGCAGATATTCAAATGGACTATTGATGGGCTGGGTCCTTATCAGATAGCTACTCTTTTGCAGGAGAAGAAAGTAGAAATACCGGCAGTGCATATGGCACGCTTTGGGCAAGGGAACAATAGGCATAAGACTTTTAAAGACCCTTATGGATGGGGGTCTTCTACAGTAGTTGGGATATTGAAGAAAAGAGAATACTTAGGTCACACTGTGAATTTCAAAACGCAGAAGCACTTTAAGGATAAAAAGAGCCATTATGTATCGGAAGATAATTGGGTAATATTTGAGAATACGCAGGAGCCGATTATTGACCAGCAAACCTTTGATACAGTGCAGAAGTTACGAGCAAATGTCAGGAGATATCCGGACGGATGGGGAGAGCATCATGTTCTTACCGGACTCATGCGTTGTGCTGATTGTGGAGCGAAAATGTATGTGCATCGGACAAGCAATGGCAAGAGAATACCACAATATACATGTTCCGCTTATAGCAAGGTGCCGGTTGGTACATTATGCAATACCCAGCATAGAATTAACGAGTCGGTGGTGTTGGAGCTGATAGGGGATATGCTCAAGGCAATCTTTGAATATGCCAAGTATGACCGTAATGAATTTTTGGAAACCATAGCAACCGCACAATCCACGCAAGAGGATGCAGAGGTAAAAAGGGTTAGGGCGAGAATTACGGTGGCTAGAAATCGCTGTGAGGAGCTTGAGAAGTTAATCTGTCGTATTTATGAGGACAACATTCTTGGAAAACTGCCGGATAGCAGATATGAGGTTTTAGATAAACAGTATTCCAAGGAAAAAGCAGAGCTTGATGCAGAGCTTAAGGAATTGGAAGTGAAGCTCACTGAATACGAGAAGAGCAAAAATTCTGCAAGTAAATTTATGGCACTGATTGATAAATATGAGAAGTTTGAGGAACTGACACCGGCAATGATAAATGAATTTGTTGATAAGGTGCTGGTGCATGAAAGAGACAGAAAGGGGAGCATCCAAACCACGCAGGAGATTGAAATCTATTTTAATTTTGTTGGGCGATATGTTCCACCGGCAATGATGACAGAACCTACTCCGGAAGAGCAGGAAGAGATTGACCGGATTAACAGAATTAAGGATAAGAGGCATCAGCAGTATTTACGAAGAAAAGAAAGTGGATGGCAGAGGAAATATGAGGAGCGTGTAAAGAGCGAAAAGCGAGCAAAGATAGAAGCTATGAAAGAAGAAATCCGTAGGCAGGACAGAGAGAACGGAGTCTATGCAACACTGGGAAGTCTTGCATTAGAGCCGAAAATCGGAACGCCGAGGTAGGATTTCGTAAAAAGCACTTGAGAGAAGTCTTGAGTGCTTTTTTCATGCTCAAATTTCCGTAGGAAATGCAGAGCAACCGAAGAAGTTGAACTGTGTTATCCGTCTTGTGGGGATAGCAGATTTCAACTCCTTCGGAGCAGAGTACAGAGGTGCAACCTTTGTCGGAGTTGAGAGGCAGAGCCTTCATCAGGTCAAGGGCGGAAGCCTTGCCCAGTTTATTGTCGTTGCGACGATAAGTACTGGGTATTACTTGTCGCAAACGCAAGGGTTTAGGCTTCGCCTTTGAAAAACAAAAGCAGTGGAAAGGAGAGAAAAACGAATGAAAGCTTCAAGGCATAATGGAAGAAGCGGAAAGCATGGGGTCTATGATGTAAAGCATAATGACCGAGATTTTGATGTGGAGAACAGTGAGCATATTGATGCAGAAAGGACGAAGCAGAATATTTATTGGGACTGCTATCAGGGTTATAGCTTTGCCGGTAGTTCCGAAGAGCGGCAGTTCAATTTTACAGAGATTGAGCGTGCTTATTATTTTGAGCACTACGGAGATTTTGTGGATGCACAGAATGAGAGGAATGAGTTGGCAAGGCATCTGGAGAGGAACAGAACCATTGATGATGTACTGAAAAATAATAAGACTTGTCCGGAAGAAACTGTGTTACAGCTTGGTAATATAGACCAAACGGTTACAGCGGATGTACTTGCTAAAGTGGTGGCTGAGTATTTTGAGGAATTTAATAAACGATATGGTTCTCATGTTCACATTTTAGACTGGGCATTGCACATGGATGAGTCAACACCACATATCCATGAGAGGCATGTGTTTGATGCAAAAAATCAATATGGTGAATTGTGTCCACAGCAGGAAAAAGCATTGGAAGAACTTGGTTTTGAACTTCCTGACCCAACAAAGAAAAAGGGGAAATACAATAACCGAAAAATGAGCTTTGATGCGGAATGCAGAAAAATGTTTTTGGATATTGCTCATAGAAACGGAGTAGAGATTGATTTCGAGCCGGTCTATGGTGGTGTCAGTTATCTTGAGAAGCAGGATTTTATTATCGAAAATCAGAAAAGACGAATAGCTGAAAATCAGGCAACCTTGGATGCGATTGCCATGAAGATTTCTGACTTGGAAGCCTTTGTGGAAGAGGTGGCTGAGGATGCTTACGAGAAAGCGTGTGAAGTGGTATCTGAGACAGTGGCAGAGCAGACTAGAGAGGAAGATATCGAGGAGCTTCGCAAGTATAAAAAGTGGCTGACTTCGGATGAGAGAAAAACACCAAAGGATAAGAGGGACTTTGTTGGAAGATGCCTTGATAATTTGGAAAACAAGCTCAGGAGCATGGCTCAAAAGGTGGCTGATAAGATTATGGGAGCATTGCAAAATCCACACTTAAAGGAGCAAAAGAAAGCTGAGGTAAAGGAACATGCAAGGAAGTCGGTTCGTGCCCTTCTTGAGGCAAATAAGAGGATTGTAGAGGAGCAGAGAGCAAATGTAACCGAAGCACCGGCACAGAAGAAATCACGGGGAGAGGAATTGGGATAATCATGAATGTATTTACAGTAGTGAAGGACAATGTTACTGCAAGGCAAGTGGCTATGCAGTATGGTATTAAAATCAATCGGAGCGGGCTGGCTTGCTGTCCGTTTCATAAGGACAAGACTCCCAGCATGAAGATGGATATGAGATACTATTGCTTTGGCTGTGGAGACACTGGAGATGCCATTGATTTTGTGTCAAAGTACTTCGGTCTTGCACCAAAGGAAGCTGCAATGAAGATTGCATCTGACTTTGGACTAAACTATGATGCAACCAACCGAGCACCACCGAAAAAGATAGCACCAAGGAAAACACCGGAGCAGATATTGGATGAGGAACAGAGGCAGTGCTTTAGGGTTCTGTCGGACTATTATCATCTGCTAAAGAAATGGAAAACAGAATATGTACCGAAGAGCATGGATGAGGAATGGCATCCCTGCTTTGTAGAAGCTCTGCAGAATATCAGTAAAGTGGAATATCAGATTGATACTCTTCTTGAAAAGGATATCCCTGACAGAGCTTTTGTTGTTTCTGACATTGGAAAGGGGGTGAAATCGATTGTACGAAGAATTGAAGAGTATCGAAGAAGTCAGGGCGATACTGGAGTGCACAGAAAAGGGAGAAGTCAGGAAAACAGTCGGTAATTATCGGCTGATTTTGATGCATGACCCTAATCTGAAAGGTGCATTCCGGCTGAATATGTTTACGGACAAAATTGACATTACAAGGGATTTGGGCTGGTATCGGGAGAGTGAGAGCCTTACGGATGTGGATTTGAAGTTTCTTGTTGTCTATTTTGAAAAGCATTACGGATTGTCCAACGAAAAGCGAATTGAGGATGTGATAAAGGTTGTGGCAAATGAAAACCGATATCATCCGGTTCTTGATTATATCAATTCCCTAACATGGGATGGCAAGGAGCGAATACGCTATGCACTGCATCATTTCTTAGGAGCAGAGGTCAGCGACTACACTTATGAGGTAATGAAGCTCTTTATGATGGGTATCATATCAAGAATTTCCTGCCCAGGCATCAAGTTTGAGGTAATGCTTTGCCTGGTAGGTGGTCAGGGAGCCGGTAAATCCACTTTTCTGCGTTTCCTTGCCATGAAGGACGATTGGTTTACGGATGACTTAAAGAAAATGGATGATGACAATGTATACCGAAAGATACAAGCACATCTGATTGTGGAGTTCCCTGAAATGGTGGCTATTCTCAATGCCAAGAATGTGGAAGATACCAAGTCCTTTATGAGCAGGCAGAAGGATACTTATAAGACACCGTATGACCGGCATCCGAAAGACCATAAGAGGCAGTGTGTGTTTGCCGGTTCGTCAAATTCATTGGATTTTTTGCCTATGGATAGGTCGGGAAACCGAAGATTCCTGCCTATTCTGTGTAGGTCGAATGAGGCTGAGGTTCATATCCTTGATGATGAAAAAGCATCAAGGGAATATATAGACCAAATGTGGGCAGAAGCAATGGTAATCTATAAGAGTGGCGATTTTCAGTTGAAGCTTCCAAAGAAGATTGAGGAAGAGCTTCGGGAGTATCAGAAACAGTTTATGCAGGAAGATACCAAGAAAGAGCTTATTCTTGATTATTTGGAGCATTGCCAAGCAAATATGGTGTGTTCAAGACAGTTGTATGCTGAGGCATTGGGGAATGACGGAAATCCGGCACAATGGGAAATTCGAGAGATTAACGACATTATGAATAACTGTAGTGATTGGATTGCCTTTAGTAATCCAAGACATTTCCCTGAGCCATATCGCCGGCAGAAAGGATGGGAGAAGCCTGACAACAAAGAGAATGATTTTCAACCACTGACCGAAGAACAAATGAAACAGTTATCGTTTTTCGACGAGTAGATGAACATATAATTGCCCAGTAGGTTGTCGGCTGGTTGTCTATTCCGTTGCCAACCTCGTTGTCGGTTCTATATTCTTAAAACCCTTATATTTACTATATTTTTAAGGGGTTATATATAGTACTGACAACGAAAGCAACGGAATATTTGAGAAAAAGTAAATTTAGGAAAAGTAACTATAAATAAAAGGAATTGAGAGTTTTTGAAGGTCGGTTGTCAGCTTACGGTTGTCAGCTGAAAGAGGCTCTTCCTTATCAGGCAAAACAAAAAAAGGAGAACACAAAATGGATAATAGAAAATCACACACACCGGTAGCACTCAGGAAGCAGATAGGTGGCACAATGTATGTTGTGAGAGTGCATTTCAATGAGGATGCCAAGGAAACCATGAAGGACAAGATAAAGAGGCTGATTGAGAATGATGTCAGGGGAACACAGCACACTGCATAGGTAAAAAAGCATGTAGAAAAATTGTATATTTCGTGATATAATCGGTGTGTTCGATGAGAGCGAAAATTTGAATTTTAGCGAGAGTTTTGGATTAATGAGATATGTAGAATAAGAAGATTTCAAGTATGCAGAAGAAGTATCTGATGAGTTACATGATTTCTTTATATATTGTCTGTCACAAAACGAAAAGGAGCCATTATGGCTTCTTTTTTATTGGCTATGCTTCATCTATAAAAAAATTACTTGACATTCATTGAGCACGTGCTTAATATTGTAAGAGGAATATATCACATATTAGAAATGTGAATAGATTTTTGCTTTAGCATGGAGGGATGAATGACAAAGAAAGAAGAACAATATCTAATGCGAAAATGGCAAATCTTAGATATTGCATTAAATCATTTTATTCAATATGGATTTTATGGAACATCTACTAGAAAAATTGCAGAAGAAGCAGGAATAAGTTCGGGTTTGATGTTTCACTATTTCCCAAATAAATTAGCGCTTTATGAAACATTGGTAGAAATAGGATGTGAGAAACTAACGATTGACAGTGGTGATGGTGAGTCACCATTGATATTCTTTGAGAAACAAGTTGAATGGTTTTTATCTGTTGCAACACAAAATGATTTTGCGGCGAAAATGTTTGTTTTTATGGGACTGGTAGCTATCAATGCAAAAGATGTGTCTGAACGTGCAGCTCAAATGATACAGGAACATGATGTGGAGGCACTGAGCGTTCCGTACATAATTAAAGGTCAGGAAATGGGGATTATTAGACCAGGAGACCCACTGACACTCTCAGTCCTATTTTATAGTAGTATTCAGGGATTTGCAGAAGTCTTGGCTAATAGAGAAAATCTAACGATTCCGAAAAAGGAATGGTTTCTGGCAATATTAAAAAGTGAACATAGGGAGAAAAAGTAGGATATGTTAGATAAAATTAGAAAATTCGATTTAAAGAAGGCAGGCTATGTTGCATGTATAATAGGATTGTTCAATATTATGGTACATATGTTTGTGATATTTCAAATCATCCCATACACATGGGTAAATGGTGGCCGGACAGAATCTCTGGCTGCTGCACAAGAACTTTCCGTATCAAGCATTATTATGACTGTGGTTAATGTTTTGATTGCATTAGTGGCGACTCAGATTATTCCCATAAAACTTAATCGCTTTGCAGGAATCACTTTATCAGTATTTCTCATTCTTACGCTTCCGCTTAGCTTTATCGGAATTATTCAACAGTTTTTAGGGACAATGTTTGAAAAGATTGTGATGAGTATAGTTACTATTATTGGATTTTGTTTTGATACAAGAATTGCTTTTGAGAAAAGATGGTAATGGAGGTAGGAAAATGATAGTTATTGTTGGAGCAATTTTGATGTTAGTTGTAATTATATTAAGCATTCTCTTGCTTTTTGGGTTGCCTTTAGGAGAACTGACTATGGGGGGACAATATAGAGTTTTTCCGAAAAAACTGAAAATGCTGTTAGTAACACAGCTTGTACTACAGATATTTTTTGTTATTATTATTTTGCAGATGGGCGGGTATATACCACTATGGTTTTCATATAACGTTACACGAATCATTTGTATTATAATGGCAGTATATCTTTCGTTAAATACAGTTATAAATTTTATTTCAAAAAGCAAAAAAGAGAAATATATAATAACACCGCTTTCGTTTGTAACTGCAATTTGTTTTTGGATTACTGCGTTATAAATATACGGAAATTTTTTACAAATGAAAACAAAGGAAACTTTGAATTTTACGAATGGAAACTTAGCTGAAAAAGGAGATGTACTTATGTTGATATTAATTGAGGGAATTGTTGTATGTTTTATACTATTAATGGTATGCGTTCTAGTATTGAAGGATGGACCAGAAAAGTGTGCGGTCTTTCATGAAGAGGACGTAAAGAAGCGAGTAGTGGAACTTGGATATATCACAGAGGAAGAATTAAAGAAGCGTTATGCACTTTCTGGAGTTGGATTGTTTATTCCTATGTTAATCCTTGTACCAGTAATGGTATATTGTATCAATGGGGCATCTGACTTTTGGAGTGCATTTTGGCAGATGACAGCAATCTATATGATAGGAAATATATTTGACCGTCTTTTCATAGATGAATATTGGGTAGGGCATACAAAAGCTTGGTTCATTCCAGGTACTGAGGATTTGATGCCCTATATTCCGATAAGGGTAAAAATCAAAAAATGGATTGGTAACCTTATTATGTTTCCTTTGCTTTCAGCTCTAATTGCTGGAGTAGTTACATTTTTTGCTAAGTAAGGAAACAGAAACTTTCAGTTTGGGCACGAGTTTTCCGGTAATCAAAAGTGAATAAAAAATGACTTTGGAGCCATTGTGGAGAAATCTACAGTGGCTTTTTTCATGCAATGAATGGTAGGGGTACTAAAAAGTCCTTGACATTTCGTTTCAGGCAAGACTGCTAAGTCGATTTTGATTTCATGTGGCGCGAGACTTGCACCATTTGATCTTGCTGAAATGAGAGAATTGACTAGATATGATGAAATGGAGCTGGATTTGATTGGAGACAGGAAAACTGCTTTATTTGTTATCATATCTGATACCGATGATACGTTCAATTTTATTGTAGCCATCATGTATAGTCAGCTTTTTAATCTTTTATGTGAAAGAGCGGATGATGTATATAATGGGAGACTGCCTATACATGTCCGATTTCTGTTGGATGAGTTCAGTAATATCGGTCAGATTCCAAAGTTTGAAAAACTGATTGCAACGATACGAAGTCGAGAAATGTCAGCTTCTATTATATTGCAGGCGAAATCACAGCTAAAGGCAATGTATAAGGATAATGCAGATACGATTGAGGGCAATTGTGACACCACTTTATTTTTAGGTGGTAAAGAGAAAACGACATTAAAGGAAATGTCAGAGATTTTAGGTAAGGAAACCATAGATTTGTTTAATACGTCTGACACTAGAGGGACGTCACAAAGCTATGGTTTAAATTATTCCAAGACTGGTAAGGAACTTATGAGTCAGGATGAAATCGCTGTCATGGATGGTGGAAAATGTATCATGCAGCTTAGAGGTGTAAGACCGTTTTTCTCAGATAAGTTTGATATAACGAAGCACAAGAGATACAAAGAACTGTCCGATTATGACGAGAAAAACACGTTTGATGTGGAGAAATATATAAAGCATCAGAACAGATTGAAATTAAAGCCGGAGTTGATTGTGGACGAGGTAATCGACTGTGGAGAGATTTCGGCATAACCTTTGGTCACTGTGACCAAAGGTTGATAAGGAGAATTGTAAAGAGCAGTTCTTCTTTTTTTATGCAAACAACTATTGAAAAGAGAGGTATAAGAGATATGACATTTTTTACAAACAGTGTAACAGGATTAAAGACAGTAGTAACAGCAATTGGAGCAGGTGTAGCTGTATGGGGAGTTATTAATCTTTTGGAAGGATATGGTAACGATAATCCGGGTGCAAAGTCACAGGGAATTAAGCAGCTTATGTCAGGCGGAGGCATTGTAGTCATTGCACAGACGGTGATTCCACAGCTTACAACATTATTCTCATAATAGATGGATGGAATCATTGATTTAATCACTGATTTTATAAAGGAAATGCTGAGAGGATGGGTGTTATCCAACCTTGGGAACATGTTTACGGACATTAATGATAAGGTCGGAACGGTTGCAACCGAGGTTGGAAAGACACCTAGTACATGGAATTCCACTATATTTACAATGGTTCACGATATTTCAGATACCGTCATGATACCCATAGCCGGGATGATTATTAGTGCAGTACTTTGTTATGAGCTGATAACCATGATTATGGATAAGAATAATATGCATGATTTTGATACATCTTTATTCATTCGATATCTGACCAAAGCATGCATAGCAGTTATGTTGTTGAGCAAGACATTTGATATCACAATGGCTATTTTTGATTTGGGAAATCATGTAGTGACACAGGCAGCAGGAGTCATTAATGCCAACGCATCATTAGATGTAGAATCTGCACTTATTACATTGTTCAATGATTCGGTATCAAGTATGGAGATTGGAGAACTACTGGGATTAGGGATGGAGACTATGATAATCAGTTATTGTATGGAAATTATATCGGTCATTATCACCGTCGTTTTATTTGGTCGAATGATTGAAATATACCTTTATATATCAGTAGCACCCGTTCCTTTTGCAACATTGGGAAACAGAGAATGGGGAAATATTGGAACAAACTATGTGAAAGCACTTGTAGCTCTGGCGTTTCAGGGTTTTTTTATTATGGTATGTGTAGGTATCTATGCGGCACTAGTGGCAAGTGTGACCGTTGCGAACAATATTCACACTGCATTATGGTCGATTGTTGCATATACGATAGTACTCTGTTATAGCATGTTGAAAACAAGTTCTCTTTCACGAAGTATATTCCATGCGCATTAATTTATGGGAGGACAAAGTGGCTATTACATGTAATGTACCAAAAGATTTGAGTAATATTAAAACGAAGATTGCGTTATCATTAACAAAACGCCAGCTAATTTGTTTTGGTGGTGCAGCTATTACGGGACTTCCTTTTTATTTTTTGACAAAACCGGTGATAGGGATTCAGGCAGCTTCCTTGCTTATGGTAGGGATTATGCTGCCTTTTTTCTTTGTCGGAATGTTTGAAAGAGATGGATTTCCGGCAGAAAAGATTATGTATCACATGTTTCGGCAGAAAGTCTTATATCCGGGAATAAGGTTGTATAAGACAGAAAATGCATATAGAAAGATGGAAAAGGAAGATAAGCGGAGAAAGGAGGCTGCATGTATTGAAGAAGAACCGTGTGAAAAAGAAGTGGAAGTTTGATTTAAGAAAGCTGTTAATGGCGCTGAATGGTAAAGAAAAAATACCGGATACAGCACAGAATACCATTTCTTTTATACGAATGTATCGTGATGGAATCTGTCATGTGAAGAAACGTTATTATACAAAAATGATAGAATTTAGTGATATTAACTATAATGTTCTGGCAGAAGAGGACCAGATGTGTTTGCAGGAATTATATGGAGAATTTCTTAATTTCTTTGATCCATCTGTTAAGTTTCAGATATGTTTGTTTAATCGTCAAGTGAATGATGAGACATTACTGGAGCGATTCCATATAGTTTCTCAAGATGATGAATTTGACGAATGTAGAGAAGAGTTTGCAGATATGCTTAAAAACGTGGCTTCTACAGGTAATCATGGAATCATGAAATCAAAATATCTGATTTTCGGAATAGACTGCAAAAATGTAAAAGAGGCAAGAACAAAGCTGAATCTGTTGGAATCGGATATTATTAAGAATATGAATGCTATGGGATGCCAGGTAAACATAATGAATGGGAAGGATAGGCTTCGAGTGTTACATGAATATTTTAATCAGGACACGCAGGAGCCTTTTCGTTATTCCTATAAAGAACAGATGGAATCGGGGAATAGTCAGAAGGATTATGTAGCACCTTCCGGATTTGATTTCCGATTTCCAAGTCGTTTTAAGTCAGGCGGCATGTATGGAAAGGTATCCTATATGGCTATGATAGCACCTACATTTAATGATGAATTGTTAAGAAAGCTTTTGGATATTGATGATAATATATCGGTTTCATTACATCTTCAGACAATTGAGCCAAAGAAGGCTATCAAGATGGTAAAGACAGCACTTTCCAACGTGCAAAAGATGAAAATTGAAGAGCAGAAAAGGGCAGTTCGAAGTGGCTATGATATGGACATACTGCCGACAGACATTGTGTCTTATGAGCATGATATGTTGGAGCTTATGAAGAATCTTTCATCCAGTAATCAGAAGCTTTTCTATGTAACATTTCTGATTAATTGCTTTGGAAAGACCAAGGCGGCAATGGAAAATCTGAATGCAAGGGTATCGGGTATTATTCAGCAGGCAGGGTGTAATTTGCGGTGTTTGCAGTATCTACAGGAACAGGGACTTATGGCTACTGCACCAATTGGAATCAATGAAACAGAGATAGAAAGAGTACTGACAACAGAGTGTACAGCTATTTTGATACCATTTAATACACAGGAACTATTTATGGACGCGCCGGCGCTTTATTACGGAATCAATGCATTAAGCAAAAATATGATTATGGCAGATCGTAAGCGGTTGAGGACACCAAATGGAGTTATTTTAGGGACACCAGGTTCGGGAAAAAGTTTTAGTGCAAAGAGGGAGATACTTGGAACATTCCTCATGACGAAGGATGATATTATCATATCGGACCCGGAAGGAGAGTATTTTCCACTGGTGCAGGAGCTTCATGGGCAAGTTATCAAGCTTGCAACGGACTCTACGGATTACATTAATCCGATGGATATTCAGTTGAGTCACCAGAATGATATCGAAGCACTGAAAATCAAAAGTGATTTTATTATAACGCTATGTGATGTAATCGCAGGTGGTAAGGATGGATTGGAAAATGACGAAAAAGGTATCATTGATGAATGTATCAGAGATATTTATCAAACATATTTTGAGAATCCATTACCCGAGAATATGCCAATTCTTGGGGATTTATATGAGGCATTGCTACAACATCCTAATAAGAAGGCGGAGCGAATTGCAAACAGTCTGGTTTTATATGTAAATGGTTCGCAAAATTATTTTAATCATAGGACCAATGTGGATTCACAGAATCGGATAATATGCTTCGATATTAAGGACTTAAGCAATCAGCTAAAGCAGATAGGTATGCTTATCGTTCAGGATGCTGTGTGGAATAGAGTATCACAGAATAGAGAGAAGAGAATTGCAACACGATATTACTGTGATGAATTCCACCTCTTATTACGTGAAAAGCAGACAGCAGCGTATTCTGTTGAAATCTGGAAGAGATTTCGAAAGTGGGGTGGCATTCCTACAGCTTTGACACAGAATGTAGGAGATTTCTTAAAGTCAGAGGAAATCGAGGGAATTCTTGGTAACAGTGATTTTATTTACTTGTTGAATCAGAGTGCGAATGATCAGGAAATACTTGCTGAGAAGTTTAAGCTTTCAGATCATCAGTTACGGTATGTGACCAATGCAGAACAGGGAAGCGGACTGATTATTTATGATGGGGTGGTTGTGCCATTTATTGATAAATATCCAAAGAATACCAAGACCTTTGCCATCATGAATACGAAGCCGGTAGAAGAATAGAATACATACCTTTGGTCACTGTGACCAAAGGTGGAGGAATGGAATGAATCTGGAAAAGTTAGAAAAGAAAGCACAGAAAGCAACCAAAAGAGCAGAGAAGGCAAGAAAGAAATTACCTAAGAAAAAGCGAATCAGACGAATCCGCACCTTTGATGAGAAATCCGGAAAAGCCAAAAAGAAGTGGACAGTGACAGAAGCGGAACAGCTGGAAAAGAACAGATTGTTAAAAAAAGGAGCCAGAGTTGTTACCACATCGGCAGCCATAAAGGTTCATGGAAAGATTTCACAGGTTGAGAAGGAAAATTCAGCGGTAGAAGCAGCCCATACTACAGAACAGAAAATAGAAAATACCATTCGATTTGTCAATCATCATAAAAGAACAAAATTGCATAAACGAAGCAAGAAAGTAAAAAAAATGGAGAAAAAGGAAGTAAAGGCAAATACAAAATTCCAATATAAAAAGTTCTTAGAGGAGAATCCACAATATCAGAAACAGGTTTTTAAGAAAAGAATGCAGAAAAGGCGGATTCAGAAGGAGTTTGCAAAGAAAATCAAAAGCCGATATGTCAAAGGTATGAGTGCAGTGAAGATAAGCTTAAATGATATACTCAAGAAGAAAAAAGGTGCTATGGTTGGAATTGGTATATTGGGAATTCTTATCTTTATTATGATTGCTTCCTTGGGGTCCTGTGCAACGATGTTTATGGGTGGAGGAACCAATACTGTTACATGTAGCTATACAAGTATGCCAAGCGAGATTGATAAGGTAGAAGATAAATACACAGAGTTGGAGCTTACTCTTCAAGATACCGTTGCCAGTGTAGAAACTGACCATCCAGGATATGATGAGTATAGGTATAATGTAGGAGATATAGGACATAATCCGTTTATGTTAGTGAGTTATCTTTCAGCAAAAAATACAACCTTTACATATCAAGATGTAAGTTCACAGATAGCGGATATATTTGATGAAATGTATCAGTTAAGTTTTAGGCATGTGCAGGAAACAAGAACACGAACAGAACAAAGGACAGGACAAAGAACCATAAGACATTTGGATGGATCGATTACTCAAGAAACATATCAATATGATGTGGAAGTAGAGTATATCGTAGATATTTTGGAAACAACACTTACTGTTAAGGATATGGGACAGATAGCAGAGGAGAACTTAACAGATGACCAGAAATACCTATATCAAGCGTATGGTTTAACTCATGGAGGATTACAACAATTTGCTTCGCCTTTGGATTTGTACTGGTATAACTATGTGAGTAGTTATTATGGGAGCAGAAAGAATCCAAATACTGGAGAAAATGAATATCATGATGGAATAGATATTGCAGTCCCAGATGGTAAGGATGTTTATTCAGCAATGGATAGTGTTGTATCTGAAATCGGAGAAGATAGCTATTATGGGAAATATATTTGTTTGTCTGATAGTAGAGGATATGTAATTCAGTATGCACATTTATCGGAAATTGCGGTATCAGAAGGACAGGCAGTAGAACAAGGAGCGGTGATTGCCAAAACAGGTCATAGCGGTATATGTAGTGAGCCACATCTGCATTTGCAGCTAACGTTTAATGGGTGTTCTTACAACCCATTATTTTATTTTGCGGCAGAATCAGCAACTCTTTATGGAGAAGAACCTAGAGATGTAACAGAAGAGGTTACGCCACCTGCACAGTATGATGACGATATGGTTCGAAAAATGATGGAAGAAGCTGATAAATATGTAGGAAAGCCCTATGTGTGGGGAGGTTCAAATCCTGTCACAGGATTTGATTGTTCAGGATATGTATGTTGGGTAGTAACTCAAAGCGGAGTCAAGAATCTTCCTAGAACAACGGCACAGGGAATCTATAACCAGTGTACTCCGATATCAAGTTCAGAAGCTAAGGCTGGAGACCTTATCTTTTTTACGCGAACCTATAATTCAGGAACTGCAGTTACGCATGTGGGAATTTATTGTGGAAATAATATCATGGTTCATTGTGGAGACCCGATAAAATATTCCAATATTGGAACACCATATTGGACCAGTCATTTTTATGGATTTGGACGTTTAAATTAGGAGAGGACATGACAAGAGAGAGATTAGCAAAAGAGCTTGAAAAAACAAGAGAACGTATAGCCGAGCTGCAAGAGAAGGAAAGGCAGCTTGCAGAAGCAAAGGAAAAAGCAGATATGGAAGCCTCTAAGGCAATCGTAGAGAAGAAGAAAATTGATCCGGAAGTGTTGCAGGCATTATGCGCCATGAAAGAACATGAAATCAAGGAAATACTGGAAAGAAGGAAAAAGCAGGATGAAGAAAGTAAGAAAAACAATATATAAGGTGCTGTCAGGATTGTCGTTGGCAGCTTTTTTTGTATGTGCAGGAATGCAGATTCAGCCAATGAGAGTGTATGCACAAGCCAATGAGACAGAGGAAGAGGATTATAGTAAGCCAACGGTTAATGGTGCAATTAGTAATCAGAAGCTTGTAGTGGAAGCGTATGACGAATCTGGAATTAAGGCTATCTATGTAAATGATTATGAATTTCTGGATGTACCGGAAGGAAGATTAAGCATTCGCTTACAGCAGTTTGATGCCGGATATGAATATTTTACTGTAACAGCACTTGATAATGCAGGAAATATGTCAGATGAATATATCATTCAAAATCCATACTTTGGACAGGAAGAGAATTATGCGGGAGAACTTCCAGCAGATGCTTCACCATCTGATAAAACAGAGGCCAAGGCAGATGTAACGGAATATACAGAAGTAAAGGGAGATGATGGAAGTGTAAAGGTATTTTATACCTTTGAAGCAGAAAATGGGAAAGTATTCTATCTTATCATTGATAGAACACAAAATAAGGAAGAAGTACATTTCCTTACGGACGTATCAGAGAATGATTTGTTGAATACTACCTCTGATAACAGTGAAGTGTTACCGAAAAATTCAGCATCATTAAGTTCCGGACTTCCTGTAACACAAGAGCCTAGAGCTGAGGAACAGCCAGAAGTGGAGGAGGAAACTACGGAGGATGTAGAAATGGAAACACAAGTCCCAGAGCCGGAAGAACCTGTAAACGAAGATAAGCCGATGGGCACATATATTGTGTTAGGTATTGTGGGCGCAATCGCTATTGGTGCAGGATATTATTTTAAGATGGTAAGGAAGAAAGAAGAGTTTCTCGATGAAGAGGATGACGAAGAGGAAGAGTTTGAAGAACTGGAAGAAATAGAGGATTTTGAAGAAGAAAAAGACGATTTCTTCAAGGAAGAAGCGGAAGGAGAACAAGACAACAATGAGTAATCAGGAATCAATGGGGAATTGCCCTAAGTGTGGCAGCCCAATCTATAAAGGAAAATACGGAGCATTTTGTAGTGGCAAGTGTGGCATGAGCATAGGAAAAGCCATGGGAGCAACCCTGACGGATGAAGAGATAAAGAGTCTTTTGGCAGGAGAAAAGATTTATTTGCAAGGACTCAAGAATAAGGCTGGAAAGGTGTATAATGCCTATCTTACACCAAGTGGGATTGAGGAGTATACATATACTGGTAGGGATGGTGAGGAACGAAGAGGGTATCAGTTTAAGTTTAAAATGGAGTTTGGGAAGAGGGAGAGAGAATAATAGCTAATTGAAGAATTAATAAAGGGTAAGATTGAGCCAAGGTCAGAGATAAATCTGATTTTGGTTCTTTTTTGTTTGAGTAAGTTGTTAAAACAGACTATTCTTGTGCGATTTTATTCAATAGATTAAGAAATTCTAATTGTAATACTTCCCATGAAATCATAGTGCATGATAATCATGTAGCAATATACAACTAAAGTTTTATTTTGAGTAATAAAAAGATGAGATTAAGTGTTTGTTATTAATGCTTTGGACTTGACATGATTGAAAAGATTCGTTTATTGTATACAATGGAAAAAGGACTTTGTAAGCAAGGGAGTAGAAGACAAAAGATATGAGAGATATTTCTATGTATTTGCTCAATGTAGGGCATGGAGAGTGCATTTATTTGAAGATAATGTATAATGAAAAGGAATTTGGAATTATGGTGGATGGAGGAAGTCAAAATAATAGCTCGGATTCCCATGGAAACTGTATAGAAAGTAAGCAAGCTGTGATTGAGTTTGCAAAAAAAAATGCGTTGCATGCCATTGTAGTAAGTCATGTAGACGATGACCATATTGGTGGTATATTAAATATTATACGAGATTGGAAAGAAAATAAAATTCAGAAGAATTTCTATTTGATTTTTAATGATTATATAGACCACTGTATTGCATTTTCACAAGCAGAAACGCTAATGGATGAAATAGAAAAATTAAAGAAGCAACAAGGTATAGAAGTACGTGTTATTAATACTTATAGCAAGCGGTATACGAATGCAGGAAAATGGGGAAAAGTGAATTTAGATACGCTACCGATTGAGTTTTTGTCAACTTTTCAGAGAAGATTGCTAAAAAATAAGGATAAAAATAAAATATACATAACCTTGCTTACACCGGGGAAAGAGGAAATTAATGCTGTGATGGGAGCATGGGGGGAAGTGAAAGAAAAAAATAAAAAGAAGGAGGGGTATGATATGATAAAAAATAATGCAAGTATTTCCTTCTTGTTGGAATATGGTGGAAAGACAATTCTATTTTCGGGAGATTCTAGTGTTTACTTGATAAAACAGAAGTTGTTGGAATTGGATAAAAAGATTGAACATATTGACTATTTCAATCTATGTCATCATGGTGCTTATCAAAATAATATTGGTATTCAGGAGCTTTTGAAAAAATATGAATGCCACAATATTTTCTTTTCTACCAATAGCGTGAAATACCCTGAACATCCCAATTTGTTTTTGTTATATAGTTTGTTAAAGGGGGACATGCAATTAAAGATATTTATGAGTAATCCTTTGCGCTATGAGAAAGAAAATATCGAGAAGTGTTTTGAAAAGAATTTAGAAAATAAGAATGTAGAATGTAGTGAAGATTTAAAGAAACCAGAGCAAATGGAAAGTTTTTGTAAAGAGCTTGCCAATCGAATAGGTACAATTAATTTGGAAAGTAATATGAAGTATCCAATTCATTATCAGAACTTGAATGAGTTAATGAATAATGTGGCAAATGAATTGGGATTATCTAAAAAAAGACAGAGCATATCGAAGGATGAAATGATATTAATTAAGGAATATTTGGAAGAGGTTATAATTAATGAACTTAAGAGGGATGAAGAAAGCAGATTTTCTGTAGCAAAAGCAGGGAATAATTTCCCAACAATTACAATCGAGGAGAGACATAATGGGACAGCAGTGGAATAATATAGTTTTAATAGATACATATGCAACGGTAGGAACGGGAGTTTTGCTTCCTTGTAGTTATAAGGGAAAAAGAGGATATTCACATTATGCAGTGATTACTAATTATCATGTGATTAAGGAAAAAGAGAATATTATGAGTCAAGAAAGAAAAATTGACTTTGACAAGCTTCATTTGACTATCTATGACAGCAAGAATTATTTGATACCAGAGGAGGATTATGAGATAATTGATTCGATTTCTGTTTTTCCAAAGTTTAAGGAAGATGATTTGGGATTATTGTTACTTGCAATAAGAGAAGAATACGAAATAGATATAACAGATTATATTTATAAGGGAAGATTGGAAGAAGGAATAATACTTTGGACCAAGGGATTTCCTGGATTACTACAGGAAGAAGAAACATTACCAATACGATTTGGAGCAACTCTGCAGCAGAGTTTTTCACCTAATGGAAAGTTAGGGAATTATAAGATAGATGAGAGTTTTCATTATTATGAAGGATATCATGATGAAGATTTTTTGGGTGGTATGTCAGGAGGACCGGTGTATGCGAAACAGGATGGAAAATATGCGTTGGTGGGAATTAACCAGGGAATCTATGCAAACAATGCAGGGGATAGTCCTTATAAACTGATTTGCTACATTTCTATACTATATATTCTGGAATATTTTAGACAGAAGGGAGTTATTCTCTATAGTCTTATGAAAAGCAGAATAGATCTGATATGGATAAAGGAAAAAGATAATGATAAGAATCTGAAGAAAAAAGAAGATAAGAATCTGAAGAAAAAAGAAGCGATATGTGTTCTTGGAGGAAGTGGAGCAGGTAAATCATCCTTTATTGAGAGTCTTACACAAAATGGGCACATATTGGAGACGGTAGGAGACGGTCAGACAACAAGAGCAGATATCTATTATTATTTATCTTTATATCAATCTAAACCGACGATTAAAATAAAATATTTGAATAAACGTGAATTTGCTAAGAAATGTTTTGATGAAAGCTTTGCAGATGTATGGGCGGTTGTCTTGGAAAACTATTTCGGCGTAGATAAAGTAGATATTAGGATGGAGCCACATATTTTTCTACAGAATAATATTGAGTATTTAGAATGCTTGATTGATGAATTACGCCTATGGGAGCAATGTCGTGATATGTATGATAATATAATCACAGTTTGCTTAAATCCAAAAGGAAATGAAAGCAGAGAGATTTTACAGAAAAGTCATGTTCAATTTACAACGCTGTTGTATAGATGTAAAAGTAAATCAGATAGTAGACTATCTATTAAAAAAATTAGACAAATATTTAATAAGGAAAGTCGAGAAAGGCTGATTCAAAATCTGTTGAGTCTAAATGAAAATAGGAAAAATGAAAAAAAAATAGTAGAGTTACAGGGTGTGGATTTTTCGGGATTTTATAGGTGTTTCACCAATCAGAACAATATAACAACAGAGGTAATTAAAAATCCTCATTTGTTATCAAAGGAACAGAAGATGAGTTATGTTCAAGCTATTTTAAATGCTGATTTAGAACAAGATGATAAAGATATAGAAAATGGAGATATTGTTGAAAAGATATTGGAAGTTTTAAAAAAGCAGCAGGGCATTTTTGAGTGGGAGGAAATTTCCTTCCTGATATCAGATAGTCAGCAAAATGCTTTTATTGATGAGCAGAAGAAATGCTTGGAGGAAGAGGTAAAAAAAGTTTTTTTTGAATCAGATAAAAATAAAAAATCGTTAGGACTTAGGAGTTTTTATTACGGAATATATTCCATGGTGATGGAGCACTGCCAGAGAGAGAGCGCTTTAGTAATGGGATATCCCTCAAGTATTTATCGCGTCAAGATACTGAACGGTTGAAATTATATGTGGGAGTGAAGG
>CAYUKO010000062.1:0-21294 GCA_964445375.1 uncultured Roseburia sp. | reverse complement strand
CCAGTCTTCATGACTGCAATCGCAATGAAAAGACCAATTGCTCTGGAACCTGCATCACCCATCATCAGACAGCTAGGAGTTGCATTATACCATAAATAACCTAAAATACATGCAATAAAGAGCAAAATCAAATAGGCAAATTCCGGTGTGATTTCTTTTGACTGCATAATAATGTATACCGTTCCAAGGCTAACGGTTGCAAGGGTACCAGATAATCCGTCCACACCGTCTGCGCAGTTGGTTACATTAATGGAACCCCATACCAATATTACCGCAAGAATTCCATAAACAACCGGTGGCAAAGTAAAGGTCTGTCCTGTCAAAGCAATCTGTACATCACTTCCATTAAAGTTTACATACGTAATCGCTGTCATAACTGCGATTACCAAGTCAAGAAGTCCCTTTCGAAGCTCTCCCCAGGAAACCTTGGCACAGTCATCCAGAAAACCTGTCATCATCGCTGCTACTACAAGAATCAGATAAATGATAATCTCTCTTTCCAGATTACCAAAAATCAATGCCGCTGCCACGAATACCAGAATAAAGATAAATCCTGCACCTCTTGGCTTGCCGGCTGAAAGAACTCCATCGTGTGCATAAGCACGTCCATGGTCCTGCGGCAGCTTGTTAATACAGGCACCAAGCAGAAAACAGGTCGCAAGATAAGCAAATGCCACACCTAAAAATCCCATAATGCTATAATCAGAAACATTCAAAAATTGATTAATCATGTTTCAGTATCTCCTTATATTTATATGATTAGTTTATGTACAACCATTGATTATATGCTTGCAGCCTCAAACTTGCAAGCAAAATGTTACGATTCACTCCGTTCCAGTAATGCAAATTGACTACATGCTAAACTGGCTCTGATACAGATTTGCATAGAATCCATTCTGTGCAAGCAATGTCTCATGGTTGCCTTGTTCGATAATATTTCCGTCCTTCATAACAAGAATAATATCTGCTTCTCGAATCGTAGATAAACGATGGGCTACGATAAAGCTGGTTCTACCCTTCATCATCGTGGCAAATGCCTTCTGGATTCTGATTTCCGTTCTTGTATCAATGGAAGAAGTTGCCTCATCCAAAATCAGCATTGGCGGCAGACAAAGCATTACTCTGGTAATACATAAAAGCTGCTTTTGTCCCTGTGAAAGACTGCCTCCATCCTCTGTAATAACCGTATCATAACCCTGTGGCAAACGTTTGATAAAGCTATGTGCATGAGCTGCCTTTGCTGCTGCAATAACTTCATCCATCGTGGCATCCGGCTTACCCATCACAATATTATCCTTAATGGTTCCTGCCTTAAGCCATGTTTCCTGCAATACCATTCCATATCCCTTACGAAGGCTTTCTCTTGTCATGTCACGGATATCAACACCATCTACCTTGATACTTCCGGATTTTACATCATAAAAACGCATAAGCAGATTGATAACGGTTGTCTTTCCACAACCCGTAGGACCTACAATTGCCACTCGCTGTCCTGGCTGTACGGTCAGATTAAAATCTGTAATGAGCTTTTGTTCATCCGTATAAGAAAAGGAAACATGCTCCATCGTAATCTGTCCCTTTGGCTCTATAAGCTTTACAGCATCTTCGGCATCCGGAATCTGAGGTTCTTCCTCAATGAACTCAAAGACTCTTCCTGCACAGGCAAGAGCAGTCTGAAGCTCGGTAATAACACCGGAAATCTCATTAAATGGCTTTGTATACTGATTGGCATAGCTTAAAAAGCTGGAAAGCTGTCCAACGGTAATACGTCCACTGATTGCCAAATACGCACCAAGAATACCAACACCTGCATAAACGAGACTGTTTACAAAACGGGTACAGGGATTCGTCAAAGAAGAGAAGAAAATCGCCTTTACGCTTGCCTTTTCCAGACGGTCATTAATCTCATCAAAACGCTTGATTACTTTTTCTTCCTGCCCAAAGGCCTTTACCACCTTCTCATTTCCTATCATTTCATCAATTAAGGAAGTCTGCTCGCCTCTTGTCTGAGACTGCAGCTTTGACATACTAAAGGTACTCTTTGCAATAAAGCTTGCGATAAAAAATGACAACGGTGTCAGAACAACAACAACAATGGTAGTCGTTACATTAATAGAAAGCATAAACAACAAAGTACCAATAATTGTCACAACACCCGTAAATAACTGGGTAAATCCCATCAACAAACCATCCGAAAACTGGTCAACATCGGCAATGATTCGGCTCACAATATCACCATGTGCGTGACCATCAATGTATTTTAATGGTAAGATTTCAAGCTTCCTAAAAGCCTCGTCTCTTACATCTCGTACTACCTGGTACGCAATCTTATTGTTACAGGTGTTCATTAACCACTGTATGATAGCTGTGAATAAAATGATGATTGCCATTTTCTTTAAAATAACAAGAACGCCTGCAAAATCAACCTGTCCCGGTCCAACAATGCAGTCTACCACATCACCGGTAAGAATCGGAATATATAAGGTAAGCGCAACGGATACTGCTGCCATAAGAATCGAAAAAAGCAGGAAAAACTTATATCTTCCAATGTGGTGAAGTACTTTTTTCATAATTTCTTTATTATTATTGTTTTTCTTATTTTCCATTTCCTTCACCCTCCTTCTTCTCATATTGTGAATAATAGATTTCCTGATATACTTCGTTGTCTTTTAGCAAGGATTCGTGTGTACCAATACCTGCCACTTCCCCATCATCCATAACGATAATCTGGTCTGCATATTGAATGGATGATGTTCTCTGGGAAACGATAAACACCGTCATATCGTCTGCCATTTCCCGAATTGCCTTACGAAGCTTTGCATCTGTTGCAAAATCAAGCGCAGAAGCACTGTCATCCAGAATCAGAATCTCCGGCTTTCTGACAATCGCTCTTGCTATCGTAAGTCTCTGTCTTTGTCCGCCGGACAGGTTCTTACCGCCCTGTGCCACTACGAAATCTAGTCTGCCCTCTTTGGTATCTAAGAATTCCTTTGCCTGTGAGATTTCCATTGCTTCTTCGATATCGGCATCAGTGGCATTCTCATTACCCCATAAAAGGTTTTCACGAATGGAGCCATGGAATAAAACTGCCTTCTGCGGAACAATACCAATCATGTTACGAAGTTCGTTCATATCATAGGTCTTTACATCTTTTCCTTTGAGAAAAACCGTTCCCTTTGTCGCATCATAGAATCTCGGAATCAAATTCACAACCGAAGTCTTACCAGAACCGGTACCTCCAATAATACCGATTGTCTGTCCCTTTTTCACTGCAAAATCAATATCCGTAAGAGATTCCTCACCACCTTGATGATACGTCAGGCTTACATGTTCAAAACGAACCATATCATCTGTCTGGGTACTAACTGCTGTCTCCAGCAGAATCTCCTGTGAACTCTCTACGGCAAAGACGCTTTCAATTCTCTTTGCACAGGCAAGCGCTTTCGTAATCTGGATAATGAGATTAGCAAGCTTGATAAGCTCTACCAGAATCTGTGACATATAATTAACTAACGCAACCACTGCACCCTGTGTAATGATTCCCGCATCTACACGGATGGCACCTGTCCAAAGCAGAACAACCAATGCTCCATTTACAATAATATAGGTCATTGGATTCATGGCTGCCGATATCTTTCCTACGAATATCTGAACGTCTAACAGCTGCTCATTGTCTTTCGTAAAGGCTTCGATTTCCTGCTCTTCTTTACAAAAGGCACGAATCACTCTGGCGCCGGCAAGGTTTTCTCTCGTTCTTCCAAGAACCTTATCCAGTGCTGCCTGAACCTTCTTATATAAAGGAAGACTTGCTATCATGATACCAAATACAACAATGGATAATAACGGAATCGTTACAACAAAGATCCATGCTGCCTTTACATCTACTGTAAATGCCATAATCATGGCACCGAATACGATAAATGGAGAACGAAGCAACAGACGAAGAGTCAGATTCACACCATTTTGCAGCTGATTGACATCACTTGTCATTCTGGTAATCAACGTACTGGTTCCCATGGTATCAAGCTCTGTATATGACAAATTCTGTATATGGGAAAAGAGCGCATGACGAAGTTTTGTTGCAAAGCCTACGGCTGCCTTTGCACTAAAATATTGTGCCGTTGCAGAACAGGTAAGTCCAACCACTGCAAGCGCTACTAAAACAGCTCCCATCTTTAAAATATAACCCTTATCGCCATTTGCAATACCAGTATCAATGATTGCCGCCATAACAAGCGGAACAAACAATTCAAAAGATGCTTCCAGCATCTTAAACAAAGGCGCAAGGATGGTTTCCTTCTTATAATCCTTTAAATATTTTAATAAGCTTTTCATGAAAAACCTCCATTTTTTCATCATTGCTTTTATCATAGCACAGTTTTATAAAAAGGCAAATGCAATAACCTTGTATGCGCATAACTGTCATGCTAAAATAGCTATAAAATAATGATTTTCCATGGACAGAAAGGAGTTTCCTATGAACCTTGATCTGCAATCCACACAAAGCACCAGATACTTACAGGTATATGATTACTATAAAGAACTGATTCTCTCCGGCAGACTTCCGGAAAACACGAAGATGCCTTCCATTCGTAAATGCTCTGAGCAGCTTGGACTTAGCCGCACTACCATAGAATCCGCTTATCTTTGCCTTGCTGCAGATGGCTACATCATATCACGCCCGCAAAGCGGTTATTATGTGACACCACGCCCCATTAAGAATTCCACAAAAGGCTCCATTCCTCCAAAAGATATCCACAAAGAGCAAAAAGATATCCTCTACAACTTTACTTCCAGCAATGTAGATGCAGACAGCTTTGACTTTAATCTGTGGAGAAGATATATCAAAAGTGCTCTTCGCCAGGACAAAAGACTTCTGACTTATGGTGAACCGCAGGGCGAATATGAACTTCGAGAAACCATCTGTAATTACGTAATAAACAAACGAAATGCCGTATGCCGACCGGAAAATATTGTAATTGGCGCTGGTTCCCAGAGTCTTTTGAATATTCTATGTCCTTTACTTCATGATCGAAATGGTGTCTGCTTTCACGACACCAAGTTTGCACAAGGTATGGTTATTTTTGAAGATTATGGATTTCCAATCATCCAAAATAAAGAAGATGCGGAAATTCTCTATATGACACCTTCCCATATGACCTCTCTGGGTGATGTTATGTCCGTAGAAAGCAGACTTAGCCTGTTACAGGAATCTATCTCTCATAACAGACTGATTATCGAAGATGATTATAATAATGAATTTCGTTATTTTACAAAGCCAAGACCCTGCTTACAGGGACTTGCAGGCGGCGAACATGTTGTTTATCTTAGTACCTTTTCCAAGCTTTTGCTGCCATCTATCCGACTAAGCTTTATGATTCTGCCAGATGAACTTCTGCCATTCTATGAAAAGAAAAAGGGATTATATAACCAGACAGCTTCCAAAGTAGAACAACTTGCTCTATGCCAGTTCCTGCGTGATGGCCATCTTGACAGCCAGATTCGAAAGCTGAAGCGCCTTTATTCGAATAAGGCAAAGGCACTTAGCAATGAGCTTGAACTTGCCTTTGGAAATCGCGCCAAAATTTCTATGGGTGAATCTGTTTTTCTTGTACATTTAAAGCTTAAAAGCGAAATGTCAAATGTGGAGTTTCGTGACAAGCTACAAAAAAAGGGCATCCTCGTCTTTGCTTCTCCAAAAGAAACAAAGGGGTATGCCCATATTGCACTATCTTGTTGTGAACTGCCTATGAAAGACTTCCCCAAAGCAGTTGCTTTGATAAAGAGCGTTGCAGATTAAATTCTGCTACGCTGTTTCTACTTCCGGGGCTTTTGCATATAAAAGCTTCAGAATAATCGGTACGGAAATCGAAGATACAATAATCAAAAGAATAACTGCTGTAAAATACTGAGCAGACATCAATCCCACAGAAAGTCCCTTTTGTGCAACGATTAAAGCAACTTCACCTCTTGTCATCATTCCAACACCAATTTTCAAACAATCCATGCCCTTAAAACCACACACTCTTGACATAAGACCACATCCGATAATCTTTGCTACCAGTGCAACAACAACAAAACTGATAGAAAACAGAATCATTGCAGAATCTAAGCCTTCAATACTTGTCTTTAAACCAATACTTGCAAAGAATACGGGTCCAAAAAGCATATAAGAATTAATATCAACTTTTTCTTCAATATAATGAGAATCCTGAATACTGCACAGAACGATACCTGCCACATAAGCACCTGTAATGTCTGCAATTCCAAAATATTTCTCTGCAATATAAGCAAGTGCAAAGCAAAAAGCAAGGCTTGCAATAGGAATTCTTCTGGTATGTGGATACTTGTTATCCAACATCTTAAACAATTTATAAGTGATAATACCACCAATAATTGCAAGTACAAAGAATAAAACAGTATTTAAGATTACCTTACCCGGATTAGAATCCGGATTCTTAAATCCAATGACAAAGGTCAGTACAATAATACCAATGACATCATCAATAATGGCTGCACTAAGAATCGTTGTTCCTACTCGTCCCTTTAAATATCCCAACTCTCGAAGAGCCTGTACGGTAATACTTACACTGGTTGCTGTCATGATACAGCCAATAAAGACTGCTTTATAGAATTCTTCCGTTCCAACGGCTGCCCAGCCATAGAACATCATATACAATACTGCACCCAAAGCAAGTGGTACAAATACACCTGCACAGGCGATTAATGTTGCAACCGGTCCGGTCTTTACAAGCTCCTTCAGATCCGTTTCCAATCCCGCGGAAAACATCAGCAGAATAACACCGATTTCTGCCATTTGTGAAATAAAATCTGTCTGCTCTACCAGTCCTAACATACTAGGTCCAATCAACAGACCTGCAATAATCATACCTACTACCTGTGGGGCTTTGAGCTTTCTTGCTGCAATACCACAAACCTTTGCCGCTATAATAATAATAGCCAAGTCCTTAAACACCGCATACGCTTCCATGATAAATCCTCCATTCTACTAGTATGTCCAAATACCAGTATTTCCTCCTCATCCTGCCAGGCAGGAATTCTTAAAAAAGTATAAAATTATCTTCTTATGGATAATATATCACTTTTGAATAGGAAAGCAAAGGGCGAGAATTGCTAAAATATTACTTTTTCATTGGAAGCCATGCAAGTACCGTCTGAATCTTCTCATCCCAGTACTTCCACTGATGGTCACCGGATGACTCTTCATAAACAAGATCATACCCTAATTCATCCAACTTCTTATGTGCACTGACACTTAAATCATAGATAAAATCCTCTGTACCACACCACATATAAAGCTTTGGCAAAGGCTTTCCATCCTTTTTCTTCTGTTCTGCAAGGAAAAGAACATCATTTTGAGAACCTCTGACCATACTTAAATCCTCAAATACATTGTTCCAAAGCTCACCATTTTCTTTTAAACGATCTTCTCTTGCCAGCTCAATTGGTAGATCCACGGCTCCGGAAAGGGAAGCTGCTGCCGCAAAGCGGTCTGTTCCCAAAGCAAGCTTGTATGCTCCATAACCACCCATAGAAAGTCCTGCTACAAATGTATCTTCTCTCTCCTGCGAAATATTGGGAAAGAAATCATGTACAATTTCCGGAAGTTCTTCTGATAAAAAAGTCCAATATTTTCTTCCATGAACCATATCAGAATAAAAAGAAGTATCTGCATCCGGCATTACAACGGCTATTTCCATCTCCGAAACATAACGCTCGATACTTGTCCTTCTCTGCCAGATGGTATAATCATCACTTAATCCGTGCAGTAAATATAAAACCGGATACTTTCCTTCGCTTCTGACTCCTGCCATACCAATCTGATGACGGGTTCTTTGTGGTAGAATCACATACATTGCTGTCGATTTTCCTAAAACATCGGAAAAGAAATTAACATGTAATAATGCCATAACATAACTCATCCTTTCTATTTTCTTTCTTATTATTGTATCACATATTTATAACAGACTATGCTTCAAAAATCTTTTAACTAAGTCTTGAAATAATCTCAGAAATCTGTATAATAATATTGTTACTTCGATGCGTGGCTCAGCTTGGTAGAGCGCCGCGTTCGGGACGCGGAGGTCGCAGGTTCAAATCCTGTCGCATCGATGATAAAAAACCTAGAAACTTTTGTTTCTAGGTTTTTTCATTTTTCCCCCTTATTTACTTGCTTTTGCAAGACATCTTATAATTGCATTTGCTTCAATATCTGCACGGCAATCATGCTTTTGAGATGAGATGGCTGCACCATCCTGCCCAAATTCAACAAAGTGTGTGGTATATCTTCCCCTTAAATATACACCACCTCTGTCTTGCAACTGAACCCCTCTTACTTCCGGACAGCTTTCAATCACAAAGAGCTTTACTAATTCATCATTGCTTAAAACTCTTACCTGCTTTGCACATTCTAATGTATCCTGGCGTTTCTTGTCTGCATAGGGTGACAAAATGAATTCATCAACGATACATCTCACGCTGCATCCAAACATTACAATTCCTAATAACAGCATCATATAATTACCGGACATACTGCCCTGCTGTGTAAATACTGTCATATTCTGTAAAATCATTTTCGATGCAATAAAACCTGCTACAATAACAGTTGCCTTCATAAGATATTCTCCTATGAAGATACTCTTCTGACTTGGTGCTGCGATTGCAGCAGCTGTCACGGCATTACTATTCTTTTTATAAATCATATAATTTTTCCCCTTTTTTCACAAATATTATGTGAACTTCTTACAAGTATTATATGACGTTTCTTTTCAGATTTCAACACTTATTTGTGTTAATTTTATATTTTTTTATTATTTTACCGTGTTCTTTTGGTAAGTTTTACCACTAAAACCATATTGCTCACTTTTTAAAGCATCATGCGTCCTTCTATACACTCAAAATCAACTATTCTCTGATTTCCGTCCTTTAATTTCAAAGTGACCGGTCCATATCCACCAAAGCCCTGCGGGTCTGTGTAGGTTATCGTCTCAATAGGGAACAGTTCGTCCTCTGTAAAGTCTTCATGACTTTCCTTGGTAATCACCTGTGAGATCAACACAGCTGGTTCATAATGATTGTGATTCCTATATTCCATGGAAGCATAGACTACGATAGAGTTCTCAGAATCCGGGTTCGTGCCGCTACTCTTTTTGCAGGAAAGTGTCTCCCAGCCATCATAGATTGTCATGGCAAGCTGCTTTTCCTTTCCTTTATAATCTCTGCCCTTTAAAATCATGGCTTTTGCCATGCCACCATCGTATGCAAGCTCTTTGGTTATTATTTCCGTTCCATTATCAGGGAAACCATAGGATCCCAGGGTAAAGGCAACCGGCTTTCTAAAAAGTCTTGGCTTGTCCACTCGGATGACACCATACGGTACCACAAAATCAGCAAGGTTGATTGCCTGAATCCAGTGGCTTTCATTTTCTAACTCATAGCCAAAGAACTGTCTTCGATACAAAACCTTATCATGCTCACCTGCCCAGAAGGTTACATTTGCCTTATCATAATAATCAAAGGTCTTATCATGAAGCACATACTGTTGAGCCTCTACTTCCTCAGAAACCTGTGATTCCCAGGGATACTTGGTATTAAAGCACAGCTTGGAATAATTCCACATACCATGTGTATCCTTTTTGTGTTTTACAACTTTACCGGTTCTAAGAATCGTTTCGCCATTTGCCTGATGATTGGAGAAGCAAAGTGCCGGGCCATTTAAGGTAGTAACGGTTGTCTCCTTTTCCTCCATCTTATCCCATACACCATTATTCTCTTTGGCTGTCCAGAAAGGATGATCTGCCGGAAGGTGCAGACACAGGAATGCTTTTCCAAACCAGAAAGGTGATTCCGCGCAGGAATATCCCTGTACAAGTGGTGTAAACTGACCGTAAAAACCAAGCGTTGGTACTCCTTTATATAAGAAGTCATCCCTTGTCATAAATTGTAAGAGCGAACCAGAGGAAATTCTTCTTGCAAGTCCCGGATCACCTGTGCCGTTACGAAGCATCATATTTCCGTCAAATGCGCTTGTGGCAGCATTTCGATAAATATTACTTCTTCCCCACATGTTCGTAAATCCGTCACGGTCAAAGAACTCACCATAAGTCTTCATCAGTTCATTGGAACGTTCTTCAAACTTCTGTGCCAGATATGGCTCCTTCTCATAGCCATACCAAAGATTCCATATTGGTGCATAAACATTAAAGCCCCAGCAGGAATAATAATCAAAGGAATGTCCGTCACGATACCAGCCATCCCCTACATAGTAATTCAGAATATGCTGTGCATGCTCCCGCATAATGTCGTGATCAATTGGATATCCCATCATATCTAAGAATGCCAGATCAAGCATATTAAAAAGACGCCAGTTCTGAGGAACTGTATTTCCATTGGCATAACCATAGAGGAAGTCAGCAATTACATCTTGCTCTTCCTTGGTATAGCTGTCCCAGATTTCTTCCTTACTCATCCACAGGCAGATTACAAGCGCACAGGTCTCTACCGTCTGCTGGAAAGCACGGAAAGGATCCTTCTTCCCAGTAAGCTCCTGCAATTCATCATAATGACCAACAGATACGCTATCACCCCTTGTGCATGCACGAAGTACATGGCTCTTATAATATTCCCGGATTTTATAGCCTTCTATCTCTAATTCCGGATTGTTATGTATCAATGGTGCTGCTATGAAGAAAGATCTGGCCAGACCTTCGAAATATTCTGCCTTAAACTCCCACACGGCATCTGCACTATGCGGATAGCTTACCTTGGTCTCTTTTCTTGGCATAACCACAGGATCTTCAAAGCTCTTAATGTTCTGAAAGATTCCTTTTAAAAGATACTCTCCCGCCTCAATCCAACTGTCTCTTGTCAGTCCTGTGTAAGGACTTAACTCATAATCTAATGTCTTTGGTTGAAATATCATTTTCACGCTCCCCGTTTTGTTTTATCTAACGATAAATAATATATTTATAGATTGGATTACCCATAGAAGAGAATTTCTCTTCATATTCTGTCATAATGTTTCCTTCAAACATCTTCTCATCATGATGAAGATCCCTTGTCATTGCCTCAAGCTTCCAACCTGCAGGTTCAAGCTCTTCCAGCGCAAAATCAAATAATGCAGTATTATCTGTCTTGAACTCCAACCTTCCCTCTGGTGCAAGAAACTCGTTATATCTTGCAAGGAATTCCTTCGATGGCAGTCTTCTTCTGGCATGGCGATCCTTTGGCCATGGATCTGAAAAATTCAAATAAATCTTTGCTACTTCACCCTTTGCGAACACTTCGCAGATATCCTCCGCATCCATACGAATAAACTTAAGATTTGGAAGTTCTCTTTCTTCCATCTTCTGAACCGCACGAAGAAGTACCGTGGAATACTTCTCAATTCCAATATAGTTAATATCTGGATTCGCGCTTGCCAGATCCATCATAAATCTGCCTTTTCCCATACCAATTTCAATATGAATCGGTCTATCATTTCCAAATACTTCTTTCCACTTTCCCTTCTGTTCCTGTGGCTCATGTACAACAAAGCGGCTGTCCGCGATTACTTCTCTTGATCCTGTTACATTTCTTAAACGCATAATTTTCCTCCTCGTCTAATCATAAAATGATTTTACACCTTATGTCATAGTAAGTCACGAAACATTTCTATTTGTACCCAAAATATATACTACTTATTTACGGCAAAATAGTGTAAAATATAGTTTGCAAGTCAATGAGAAAGGATTACGAAACGATACATGAATATAAAAAGACATATTACGAGATTTCTTTCCTCTGTTTTGTGTTCTGCTGTTATTTTTACTTCAATAACTGCTTATGCAGAAATTGATTATGAGGCAGAGATGGAGAATAGAAAATCTCTTCCCATACAATCTAATGAAATTCCAAACTGGCCGGAAGGCCCTGCCATTGGTGCCCAGTCTGCCATTTTAATGGAAATGAATACACATACCATCCTGTACGCCAAAAATATTGATGAAAAGCTCTATCCTGCCAGCACCACAAAGATTCTTACCTGTCTTCTGGCTGCCCAAAATTGTAATTTGAATGATACTGTTACCTTCTCTCATAGTGCCGTTTATGAAGTACCAAGTGATGGTTCCAATATGGGTATGGACGAAGGAGAAAGTATTACTCTGGAACAGGCAATGTATGGTGTCTTAGTAGGCTCTGCCAATGAAGCTGCTTCTGCGGTTGGCGAACATGTTGCTGCTTCCCTGGGAAAAGAGGCAACGACCCAAGCTTTTGCAGAAATCATGAACGAAAAAGCCTCTGCACTTGGCTGTAAAAATACTCATTTTGTGAATGCAAATGGTCTTTATGATGACAATCATTATACCAGTGCCTACGATCTGGCACTCATCGGATGTGAATTCTTTAATAATGAAATTCTCTGTAAAATGTCATCCACACCTACCTATAACATTCCACCAACTGCTACACAGCCTGATGACATCTGGATTAATTCAAAGAACAAGCTTTTTAAGAACAGGGAATTTGCCTACCCTTATCTTCTTGGAAGTAAGACCGGATTTGTATCCCAGTCCCGTCAGACACTTGTCTCCGGTGCTGAAAAAGACGGTATGAAGCTTGTATGTGTTGTCTTCATGGAGGAAACCCCAGCCCAGTTTGAAGATACCGTTAAACTCTTCAATTATGGCTTTGAAAACTTTAAAAAATTAATGGTTGATGATTATGAAACGAAGTATTCCATAGATAATCTGGATTTATTTGATACAGACAGCGATTTATTCGGGGATTCCACTTCCTTGATGACCATGGAAAAGGATTCTTATATCATTGTTCCTGCTACAGCTGAATTCGAGGATGTTTCTTCTAAAGTTACTTATTCTAAAGAAAAAAATTCTGATGTGATCGCCACCATTGAATATTCCTATTCCGATGTTTGTGTCGGAACCTGTGATATATCATTTTCCAGCGCCAAGCCGGAAGTATTTGATTTTTCAACAGAAGAGGATGCACAAACGGAATTCTCATCCGCTGCTTCTACCCAGCTTGAGGAATCAGAACAGGAACAGACATCACAAAATGTTATTTTTATCAATGTTAAAAAAGTAATTATTGGTATTCTGATTGTTGCAGGTATCATTATTCTGATCATGGTATTTCTATCCGTTCTTAGCAGTTACAGCTTCTCACCAAGAGGACAAAGCAGTAAACGAAGAAAGCAACGAATCAAAGACGCAAGAACCGCCAAAAGAAATGCACGCCAGGCTGCAAGACGACAACGGAAACAGCTTAAGAAAAGAAGAAAGGCATACAAGAAAAGAAAATATACTCCTTTTCGAAGAACCTATGATTAAGATATGAATGCATGTAAAAGAGCTTAGTTCGAAAAACTAAGCTCTTTATGTTTATGATATGATACTTATTTATAATTTAAAGAACGTGGTCTCCTCTTCTAAGGAAACAGCCAGATCTTTCAACGTTGTTGCAGAATTAGCAACTAAGTTTATGGTTGCATTTAACTCTTCCATAGAAGCTGTTGTTTCTTCTGTTGCTGCTGCATTTTCTTCTGATATTGCAGAAAGATTTTCAATAATACCAACAACGTTCTGTCTTGCGGCATCACATTCCTGTGCCTGAATATTAATGGTATTTGTAGCCTCTCTGGACATCTCGATATCCTGAATAACATTCTCAAACTGCTCTTTTGTCATTTGCAGCTTTTCTTCCTGCTGTTTCAAAGTCTCCTTTACTTCATCCATCAAAGTCATAGAATTCTTGGAATCCTTAGACAATTCCTGAATAATATCATAAATCTTCTTTGCAGATGCATTCGACTCATCAGAAAGCTTTGAAATTTCCGATGCAACAACCGCAAAGCCTCTTCCTGCCTCTCCTGCTCTTGCTGCCTCAATCGAAGCATTTAAAGATAACAGATTGGTCTGACTTGCAATATTGGTAATCAAATCAACGGCAGCTGCAATTTCATTAACAGAATCATCGGTTGCCTTAACATTATCAGATACCTTATGTACTGCTTCTACGGTCTTATCATTATATTCACTAAGTTCTTTCATTGTAGCTGCAGAAGCTTCTCCTGTTGACTGCATGGAGATAGAAGTCTCATTGAGCTTTGTCACATTTTCGGCAATTGCCTGAATCAATTCACCCATCTGATTGACATGTGTGGTTGCTACTTCAACGTCTTCAGCCTGAGATAATGCACCCTTAGAAATATCTTCTACTGCAGTACTTACTTCTTCTGATGTCGTACTACTCTGAGAAGTAATACCTTCTAATTCATCACCATCTTTCAAAACTTCCTTGGCTGAGGTCTGAATATTTCCAATAATCTTGCGAAGCTCATCTTGTAGTTTTACAAAAGCTTTTGCACTCATACCAAATTCATCTTTACGTTTTAGAAGCTTTTCATTCATTTCAAAAGCTAAATTTCCTTGTGCCAACTCGTCAACGGTACTTTCCATTCCAATAACAATTTTAACGATATTCAGAGCTATTATTGTTACAAATGCAGCAATTGCGATTGCACATACAATTGCAATTCCAGCAACTGCGGCAGTCTTTTGCTTAATAAAAGCATCGATTTCTGCACTTGGCTGTCCAGCAAATACCATACCAATAACGGTTCCATCCGGATTCTCAAGAGGCAGATAATAGCAATAGTAATTCTCATTGTTAATGGTTGTGCTATGAGAAGTAAAGGTTCCACCCTTCTTTAACACGGTATCAACAACTTCATCGGAGGCCTGAGTACCAATGATTCTATTGCCAGATAAATCGCGAAGAGAAGTTGCCATTCTGGTATCACCATAGAATAAAGTAACATAAGTACCTAACCCTTCTGTGTACTCATCAATGTCTTCCATATGTTCCGTAATATTATAATCACCCTTCATGAAATCTCCATTTTCATTCAGGTAGAAGTCACCATCATTCAGATTGACATATGCGGTCTTTACTGCGGTTACTGTTGACTGCAATGTTGCTTCTGCTTGCATCTGCAAACCCGAATTCATATTATAAGCAGATGCAAATATCATGATGCATGCCAATAAGATTACAGGTATAACACAAATTAATAATAATTCTGTTAGGAAACTATGGATTCCAAGCCCTTTCTTTTGCTTCATTGAAAAGCCCCCTGTCATTGAATATTTTTCCTTATATTTTTTGACACTTTATACTCTTTTCTGTTATTTTATCATTTTTATTAAAAGCTGACAATAATCTTTTGTTGCTTTTCACCAATTATAATGCATAAAAAGAAAAAAGGCTTATGTATTTTACATAAAACCTTTCTTTTTTCTTTTATTTTCTCTTTTTTAATCTTTCTTATTTTGATTTTTTTCTTTTTTCCTTACGGTTCTCTCTCGTCTGCTCTTTTCGATCTAAGATTTCCTGCACGGTTTCAGCGGTAACTTGCTTCATGGTCTTTACAACATAAATCTTATCATCCACAGACTTACGCATTCTGATTTTTCCCTTTAAATATCCATGCTTTTCACAGGTTACAATAGTGTAATAATGCTTACTGTTCATAGCAAACCATGGTATCTTCTTCTTCGTATTCGCTCCGCAGATAAAGCATCTGATTGAAATGACTTCCTTATCTTCCATAGCCGCCATCTTATCCGGAAAAGTCCGCGAAATATATTTTTCATAATCATCAAATACCGCATGTACTTCATCCGCTCTTGTTTTCGGCAAACGATACGTATCAAAAGAATAGTTGTGAAAAATAGCAGGGTGATAAAAGGTCTCTAAAACCTTTGCCGTATAATAAGCATCACTATCTGCCCGATGAAAAGCGATATCCTTATCAATCTCCAGAAAATCAATTGCATATTCTAACGTTCTTCTGGATTTCCTATCCTCATAGGCAATACTAAACAGCTTCTGTACATCATAATATTTCAATGGTTTATCCGCAAGAGGCTTCATATGATAATAATCCATATTTCGTTGAAGCTCTAACAGATCAAGATTTCCCCAGGTACAAAAAACATAATCTTCACCACACCATTCCAGAAAATCCTTTGCTACTTCTGTAAATGTCCTACAGTTTTCAAGCTGTTCAATCTTTAAATGAATCAGCTCTCCTGTGATCTGATGCATACGGTGAAATACCTGTGGTTTAATCAGCTCATGAAATGACGCAATCTGCTTCTTCTCTTCATTCAATTTTACAGCACCGATTTCTATAATTTCAAAAATCAGCTGGTTCTCTTCCTTGGTCTTGGTATCAGCTGCCTGATTCCATTCCAAATCCAAAACAATGTAATTCACGAAACGCTCCCTTGTTGTAATATAAAAATAGACAAAAGAGCCAGAAACTTCTGTTTCTAGCCCTTTACAAACGTTCCCTGGGGGAATCGAACCCTCAACTGCCCCTTAGGAGGGGGCTGTTATATCCATTTAACTAAGGAAACGAGTACAATTTATTAACATAAATATATCGTACTTTCTTATTATATCAGAAGTTTTGTTGATTTCAACCACTTTATTGAGGGAAGTTTATATAACCCTGTAACCAGACGACTCCTTTGAAACGTCTGCCAACTGCTGGCTCTCCATACAGATCCATCTTGTTGATACATACCTCAAAGGTCAGTTCGTTACACTCTACTGTCATAAACACAATTTCCTCTTTGGTTATACGGTTTTTCTCCTGGCGGTACTCTACAATTTCTCCAAGAATCGAATATTGATCACATTCCACACCATAAGGCATAAAATACGTATCCACAAGGCTAAAGACATCTTCCTTCTGAATCTTACGGGATATGGTTGTATACGTATCCATATCCTCCAAAGTCAGACTTTCAATCGCATCTTCATCACCCATTCTTGCCTGGGCAAGCAACTGATTTCGCTCATTAGCTGCCTTTTTTACTTTTTTCTTTTCCTGTTCATTCTTGATAATCGGCATCATAATCGTACCACTGACCGATAACCCGCTAATGATAAGAGAAGTTCCTTTTACGGGAAGAAGTTTTAATGCCTTCATCCTTTTATAAGGAATCATATTCTGCAGATAAAAGATAAGGGATACACCCACCTTAATATCATCACAGACTCCGGCATAAGATTCCTTCTCGGCATGCCGCTCAACCGTGACATCTTCGTTGGAACTGATATTTCTTCCTCGCAGATATGGGAAATAATATTCATACAAAAAGGTATTCTTCTCATCAAACTGTCCACGTACACAGATTCCTGCATCAGTGGCAAAATCAAGAAACAATTCTGCATAAACCTGATCATCGTCATCAGCCACAATATCGATATCTGACTGATATTTTTTATTTTTTTGTTCTTTCTTTGATGAGGCTTCTTCTTTTGTATGATTTTTAGAGATTGCCGTTACGACAACCTCATTAATCAATTTCTGTAATTGTTCTCTTTTCTTTATGCTACTAAAGCCAATTGCTCTTAAATATCTGTGCACTAACGCAGCCCTTCTATCTATTCAATCTATCTAATTTCTGTTTTTCCACCCATGTATGGCTGTAATGCCTTAGGAATACGAACAGAACCATCTTCCTGTAAGTTGTTCTCAAGGAAAGCAATTAACATTCTAGGTGGTGCTACTACGGTATTGTTTAAGGTATGTGCAAAATACTTGCCATTTTCACCATTTACACGAATCTTAAGTCTTCTTGCCTGAGCATCTCCTAAGTTAGAGCAGCTACCAACCTCGAAGTACTTCTTCTGTCTTGGAGACCATGCTTCCACGTCAATAGACTTAACCTTAAGGTCAGCAAGATCACCGGAACAACATTCCAGTGTACGAACCGGAATATCAAGAGAACGGAATAAATCTACGGTATTCTGCCATAACTTATCAAACCATTCCATAGACTCTTCTGGCTTACATACAACGATCATTTCCTGCTTCTCAAACTGGTGAATTCTGTATACACCTCTTTCCTCCAGACCATGTGCGCCCTTTTCCTTTCTAAAGCAAGGAGAATAGCTGGTAAGAGTATGAGGAAGTTCCTGCTCAGGAATAATCGTATCAATGAATTTACCAATCATGGAATGCTCACTGGTTCCAATTAAGTAAAGGTCTTCGCCTTCAATCTTATACATCATGGCATCCATTTCATCAAAACTCATAACGCCTGTTACAACATTACTACGAATCATGAAAGGTGGAATGCAATAAGTAAATCCTCTATCAATCATAAAATCTCTTGCGTAAGAGATCACAGCGGAATGTAATCTTGCGATATCTCCCATGAGATAATAGAATCCATTTCCTGCTACCTTTCTTGCACTATCAAGATCGATGCCCTTTAATTTTTCCATAATATCTGTGTGATAAGGAATCTCAAAATCAGGAACAACCGGATCACCATACTTCTGAACTTCTACGTTCTCTTCGTCATTCTTTCCGATTGGAACACTTGGATCAATGATGTTTGGAATGGTCATCATGATCTTTGTTACCTTCTCATTTAATTCCTTTTCTTTTTCAGCAAGCTCTTCTAATCTTGTTGCTTCGGCAGCTACCTGTTTTTTCACTTCTTCTGCTTCTTCTTTCTTGCCCTGTGCCATTAATGCACCAATCTGCTTAGAAAGCTTGTTTCTCTCTGCACGAAGGTTATCAGCTTCCTGCTGTGTCTTTCTTGCTTCTGCATCAAGCTCAATTACTTCATCAACGAGTGGTAATTTATGATCCTGGAATTTCTTCTTGATGTTTTCCTTAACTACCTCTGGATTTTCACGTAAGAATTTAATGTCGATCATCTTTTTGTTACTCCTTTAAATATATGCTTTATTTATTTAATTACTTCCTGAATGACTACCTTTGTTTCTTCTATCAGGTCAATAATCTTTTCTTTGTTAATAGGTTGTCCGTATTTATCATTAATAACACGAAGAACCGGTCTTTCCGGGAAATGAACGTTCTGCTTCATAACGACTGCTAATTCACCCTCATTGGTCTTAACCTTTGAACCAACCGGATAAACAGCAATCAGTTGCAGGAATGTCGAAACAACTTCATCATCGAACCAGATACCACTGTAATTTCGAATACAGTTAATTGCTTCATGTACACGGATTCTTGCCTTACCGATTCCGCAGATCATTTCATCAAATTCATCGCATACACCAAGAATCTGACATGACTTTGAAATCAAATCCGTTCCCATGGAATAGCCGGAACCATCCCTATGTTCATGATGATTTAAAATGATATTCTTTGCTTCTTCTGAAATCCAATTTTCTTTCTTAATCGCTGTATAACTATAAATTGGATGCTTTTTATATTCTTCCTGATCTTTTGCAGGTAATAAATGAATGTCCTGATCTTCATAACGAACAACCAGATATCTTAATCCGATATCATGAAGCAAAGCACTGACACTAATGTCATAAACTTCCTTCTCGGATAATTTCATTTTTAATGCGATTAACGTTGAAATGGTACAGGTTGTAAGAGAATGTTCGTAGATATCTGCACTTCTTTCTCTGATATCATAGATTCTCTCTACAACAGCATCCTCTTCCAAAATATCTGTAATAATATTCTGTGCTGTTTCTGCAATTTCTTTCAGACCTTCTGTCTGCTGATATACATGCAATTCTAAGATATCTTTTACCTTATTCTTAATCTTTACTTCTACATCATCCTTAAGAATCGTAATCTCTTCTAACGTTAACCGTGGTTCTTCTTCTTTCTTCTCTTCGATGTAAACAGTTACGATTGATAATTCACGAAGTTTCTCAATATAAGTATCTTTTATCTCCGTTCCTTTTCCAAGCAATACCGTATAATCTTCTAATAATACGTCCTTGGCGAGTACATCGCCTTCTTTGAGATCTTCTACCGTTATTAATTTCATAAAGAGTTCCCCTTTCTCTTATTCTGCATCAGGATTTGATGCTGTTCCCTTCATTGCTCTTTCTACTGCTACTTTTTCTTCGTTACTTAAGGCGATTGCCGAATCACCATTTTTAATTCTTTTTGTATAAGAATAACATCCATCACTACTATGAACAGAATTTAAAAGAACACCATTATTATTTTCATCAAGAAGTGCCAAAGTAAAACTTAGCTTTCCACCCATTTCCTTAAATGCATCATATTTTACAAGTCCCATTTTCTGGAAAGTAGTTTGATGTTTTTCGAATAATTCTGCAATATCCTTCTTATTCTTCTCAACACTTGTCTTGATAAAGGTATTATCTTCATACAGTTTCATAATGTCTGTTTCCAGACTTCCTCCATTTTTCCCCTGCATGAACTTCTTATACTTTTTCGTAAATCTGCTTATCTGAACAAATGCCATGATAATCAGAATTAACAAAACCACATTAATAACCAATAACCCAAGTAATAAGATTCCTACATCTACGGAACCAAGCCCTATCCTATTTAATAAATTACTATTCATCTGTATCTCCCCTTTTCCTTATCTATGACTGCTTCATGGTTGAAAGAAATTCGATAAGTCGATCCAGATCTTCGTTGGAATAGAACTCTATTTCTATTTTACCGGCTCCATTCTTTCCTTTTGCATTAATAGATACCTTTCTACTTAGTTTCTCCTTCAATCTATCTTCTATATCCTGATAGATATATTGTAAATTCTTTGGTGTCTCTTCCTTTTTAGGTTTATCGTCCGGTTTTAAGATTGCCTTAACCAGCTTTTCAACTTCTCTTACACTTAATTTCTCATCAAAGATTCTCTGCGCAAGTGCAAGCTGCTGTTCTGCATCTTCAATTGGAATCAATGCTCTTGCATGTCCTGTGGAAAGCATATCATCGATAATCATCTGCTGAACACCATCGCAAAGTTTTAACAAACGCATACTGTTTGTAACAGTCGTTCTGCTTTTCGAAACTCGCTCCGCAACTTCATCCTGCTTTAGATTAAATTCCTCAAGAAGTCTTTTATATGCTAATGCTTCTTCAATTGGATTTAAATCTTCTCTTTGAATATTTTCGATTAAAGATATTTCTACGATTTCTTGATTCGAATAATTTCTGATAATAACCGGAACTTCCTTGAGTCCTGCCAGCTTTGCTGCTCGCCATCTTCTCTCTCCGGCTATAATCTCATAATAATCTCCTCGATCCTGAACAAGAATTGGTTGTAATAAGCCAAATTGTTTGATGGAATCTGCCAACTCCTGTAAAGCATCTTCATCAAAATTCTTTCTTGGCTGCTCTCTATTTGGTTCTACTTTTGTTATTTTAACGATTGTTTCTGCCTGGCTGCTTCCCTGCTGTTCTTCACTTGTCTTTTTGGCAGGTACATATTCCGA
>CAYUKO010000061.1:0-21413 GCA_964445375.1 uncultured Roseburia sp. | reverse complement strand
GATATATACTAATTAATATATGAAGCTGATTCTAATTGGTTACTGTTTTACCGTCTTTCTCTTTCTTCCTCTGACCATTTCATCACGCACATAGCGGAAGGTCTTCTCTTCGCCTTCTTCTGCCAGCATATGAAGCAGAAATTCCAGCGTTTTTCTGGTATCCTCATGAAGGAAATCACATGCTCTTCCTTTTTCATAATATTGCAAAGGCATATCATCGGTATAATTCTTCTGATTATAATTCTTTGATGCTGCAACACGGTCGATAAACATCTCGACCACGTATTTATCAGGTATTCTTGCCGGTACGATTCCCTTACCATCATGAGCACTGTAATCCATCCAATATTCATAATGATGCTTGTTTCTGCCTTTATGATGAAGCCATGCAGACGAATATCCTATATCCTGACGTTCTGCGTTATTGGGACTTTGTGTTCCCTGATAATATTTTGCTCCCACCAGGAATTCACTTGGCATATATTTTGACATATCATGTGCCAGTCCCTGCCAATATAAACCTACATAAAAACAGCCTTTCATTACCAGCAGCTTGTGATGTGTAATTGTCTTAAAATGTTTCCATATATGCACTACTTCTTACCTGCCATTCTTCTGACTTTTTTCATCTTTCTTCCTATCAGAATTTTCACACTTCTTGGTTTTACTTCTACCTGATTTGCAATTGCAGTCTCTTCACCTGAAGAATCCGTATCATTCACAATCTCCCATCGATAACCACCCTGTAAAGACGGCAGTGCGAACTGATGTGACTCCCAGTGCATGTTGTATGCAATGTAAATCATGTCATCTTCTGACTTATTATCTTTTCTCGCATAACGCCCACAATACATCATGGCGATATGTCTGTTATAGTTGCTTAAATCTACCTTCCATGGTTCTTCTCCATGATAAGATAAATCAGGACATCCATATCCCAATCGATCTGTCATGGTAAGTTCTTCCTGTGTATGCAGAATCGGATGGCTTTTTCTAAACTGTATCATCATTTTCACAAATTCAAAAAACTCTTCGTTTCGCTTTATCTGACGCCAGTCAAGCCAGCTCGTTTCATTGTCAAGACAATAGCAATTATTGTTTCCACTCTGACTATTACCGAATTCATCACCTGATAACAAAAGGGGCGTTCCCTGTGCTGTCATAAGGAACGAAATCGCATTCTTCATCTGCTTTCTTCTCAGCTTTACAATTGCCTTTTTCCTGGTCGGCCCTTCTATTCCACAATTCCAACTATAATTATAGTCGGTACCATCCTGATTATGCTCACCATTTGTCTCATTATGCTTTCTGTCATAAGACACCAGATCATTCAATGTAAATCCATAATAGTTCGTAATATAATTAATCACTCCACACTTTGGATTATGATTCTTCATGTGATATTGAAAACCTTTCAGCATATCCGCATCACCCTTTAGGAATTTACGCATATCATACATGAATTCATCCCTGTAATATCCAAGGTTCTTATAGATTGGAGATTCCTGCTCTGGATAAATATCTGCCAGCGAGAAATCCTCACACATAATCTTCGTATTCGCAAATAGCGGCTCTGTTGCAAGCAAAGTCACCGGAAGCCTGTTTCCCTTTAAATGAATACCATCAATCCGATATTCCAGAACCCAATGCTTAAGTATTTCCAAAATATAGCCCTGTTTGATATGATTTGGGAAATAGAACTGCATAATGACTTCCATACCATTCTTATGAAATTCTCTTACCATACTCTTAAAAGAGCTGATCGGATTGCCACTTGCTGAATAAGATGCCTTTGGGGCAAAGTAATAGGCTTCTTTATAGCCCCAATAATTCAGTTTCGTATCCGTCTTTTCCTCACCCTTATTCGGAAGCGGCTCATCATAATGCTTGATTTGATACTCAATTGTCTGCTTATCCTTTTCCTGCTCACATTCTTCGAATTCATATGCCGGCATCAGTTCAACAGCCGTTATTCCAAGTTCTTTTAAATACGGAATCTTCTCAATAAGGCCTTCAAAGGTTCCTTTATGCTTCACCTTGGAGGATGAATGCATCGTAAAGCTCCTTACATGCAGGCAATATAAAATGCTTTCATGATATGGAATATGAAGTGGTCTTGTTTTCTGCCAGTCAAACTGTGACTGATAGAAACCGCCACGCAAAGATACTGCCTGATTCTGCGCCTGCTTCCATACTTCATTACCGATAATATACTTTGCATACGGATCAACAACCGGTTCATCGCTAATATAAAAATTATATTCATATTCCTCTATGGAAAGACCTTCTACAAAAAAACAGGAAATATTCCCAATCCTGTGATTTTTTTCAAAAGGAATTTTCTGTATCTGTTCTGAGCTTTTATGATATAAGATTAACCCACATTCTTCCTGGGAGCTGTTTACCATAGAAAAGTTTACACCACTGCTTTTTAATGTAGCTCCTAATGGATATGGTTGTCCTTTTTTAATTCTAAATTGTGTCATGAATGTCCTCGCTTTTTCTAATAAGCAACCTACGCATACTATTTGCATTCTAAGGTTTACTATAACACAAAAACACCATAAATCCTAGTATCTTATAATATTTCCGTTATTTCATTTTAAATTGTCTTGCCTATTTTCTTCTACTTCGGTAAAATGTATAGTATAGGGCATAAATTTTCTGCCCACATATAGCATTTTCGATATAACAATATTTATGAAAGGGAATAGAAAAATGGCAAATAAAAAAACAAATGGTTATGATGATGAAGAAATGACTGTGGAGTTAGAACTTGATGACGGTCAAAAGGTTACCTGTGCAATCATTACAATCCTTACTGTTGACCAGAAGGATTATATCGTTCTTCTTCCATTAGATGAAGATGGCAATAATGATGATGGCGAAGTTTGGTTCTATCGTTACTTCGAAGATGAATCCGATCCAAATGCAGAACCTCAGCTTGAGTACATCGAGGACGATGAGGAATATGAGAATGTTGCTGATGCATTTGATGAATATCTTGACAATGTTGAATTTGATGAAGTTGTAAAGGATGACGAGGAATAATTCCTTTCATTATTTACCTAAGATATCGGGAGGTTATGAAAATGGATGACAATGAAAAAACTCTTTTATTGGACAAATCTTATACCTGTCCAGTATGCGACCAGAAGATTAAAGTAAAATCTGTAAAAACAAACGTTGCAAAATTCGTTGGAACCGGACCAGACTTGCGCCCTACACATAGCAATATCAATGTGACCAAGTATGAGGTTGCTTCCTGTAACTACTGTGGTTATACTGCACTAATAAAAGACTTCCCAAATACCACACAAACCCAGAGAAAATTCCTTCGTGAGAAGATTCAGGCAAATTTCAAATCCCATGAAGAGGTTCCTTGCGATACTTATTCTGTGGAAACTGCTATCAGCAGAATGAAGATGGCACTCCTTTGTACCGTTTCCAAAATGGGAAAAGAAAGCGAAGTCGGAAATATCTGTTTGAAAATCAGCTGGTTATATCAGGATTTAGTTGATGAATTACCAGAAGATGACCCAGGATACGAAGATAAAAAGACAGCGTATCTTGCAGAAGCTCACAATCAGGCAATGAACGCATATGAGCATCTTTCCAAAGCAAGAATGGAGGAAGATTATCCAATCGCAGGTATGAATGAACCTACTCTTGATTATCTTCTCTCATATCTGGCTTATCAAAAGGGCGAATACCAGACAGCAATGCAATATTTGTCAGGCGTTGTTACCACAAGAGGTATCACTCCACGTCTGAAAGATAAGTGTCTGGAATTAAAAGAACTTGTCAGTGCAAAACTTCATGAAAATGACTAAGTATTTGCATCCTCTTCAAGCTCTTGAATAAAACGGGATGGCAGGATATTTCCTGCCTCCTTTTCTTTTACACAGAATAAGAACAGTTTTTCTTTCGCTCTTGTCATGGCAACAAAGAACATCCTTCTCTCTTCTTCGATATGCTCATCTGTAATTGCTTTCTTATGTGGAACATATCCTTCATTCACATCCGGTAATATGACGATTGGCCATTCAAGTCCTTTCGAAGCGTGCATCGTAACAATATGAACCGCATCCTCCTGCTCCTGCCTTGCCTGTTCCAATGATTCGTCATAATTCTCTATATGAACTAACCATTCCTTCACCGTTTCAAAATTCCTTGCACTCTCCTGTAAAGTATCAAGCTCTTCCATCCATTTTTTCAAGGATGCGCCAGTTTCCTTTGCTTTCTCCTGTAAATAGGCTTCATATCCTATTCCCTTTCTGATGAAATTCACCGCTGCATAAGGGCTCATATTTTTCAGGAATTTAAATTTGTCATACATTTGTGTTATATTATGTATTACATAATTTTTATCTTTATTATTCTGTATCAGCTCATGCATCGTAAACGGATGCATCGGCACCGTATCACGTCGAATATAGCGAACTGGTCGGTTCATAATACGATAAAATGCCTTTAAATCCTTCTGATACATAGCATATTGCAAATAAGCTACAATATCCTTTGCCACAGCACTGTCATATACACTCTTCACCTTTTCTTTTAACTGAAACGGGATATTTTCCTGTATTAACTTTTCCGCCGTCATAATAGCATGGGTATTGGTCCGATAAATAAGCGCAATATCATGGTAATGTGCTCCCGGCTGCTTCATATACTGTTTAATCAGGAGAGCGATATTCTTTGCCTGTTCCTGTCTGGACTCAAAATAACATAATCTTACACCATCACTTGCTGTATTCTTTGCCTCCACCTGCTTATCAAATCGCTTTGTATTATTAGAAATTAAGCGATTCGCACACTCCACAATATCACTCTTACTTCGATAATTCACATTTAACAGCACTCGCTTTGCAGACGGATAATCATCCTGAAAATGTAACATAATCTCAGGATTTGAGCCACGAAAGCCATAGATAGACTGGTCATCATCCCCTACAATAAAGAGGTTCTGATTCGGTTCTGCCAGCATCCGGACAATTTCATACTGCATGGGACTAATATCTTGAAACTCATCAATAAGAATATATTGGAACTTCTCCTGCCACATTCTTAAAACATCCGGTCTGCTTTTTAACAGCTTATAGCATAATAACACCATGTCATCAAAATCTACCTTTCTTAACATGGCCATTTTCCTGCAATATTGCTGATATATGTAAGAAAAAATCTCTTCGGAACACACTTCACTCTGATATCCCTCAAGTGACAGCCCACAATTTTTTACTTTACTGATTTCTGATAACAGTCTTTGTATATTTTCACCTGCATCCTCAGGCTCTATACTGGCTGCTTGATTTTGCTGCGCCTTTTCTTTTAATGATTCGGGTATGGATTCTATGATTTCCTCTAACAGACTTCTTTTCTGTACCTCTTTCATAATGCTGGAAGCGTTAAAGGAATAGGTTTGCTTTAAGATTTGGAAAAAGATTGCATGAAACGTGCCAAAATTCACCGGATATATCTTATCTAACGTCATACCAAGAAAACGCTTCTGCATCTCTAACGCAGCCGCTTTTGTAAAGGTAATGACCAGAATATGCTCCGGTTTTACATGATATTCTTCTATTAAATATTTGATACGTTGGGTAATAACGAGAGTTTTCCCGGAGCCGGGACCGGCTAAGACCAGCATCGGTCCCTCTCCTTGAGAAATTGCTTTAGACTGGGCCTCGTTCACTGTCGCATTAAGCATTCTGCAGTAATTCGATTCCCTTCTTGATTCTCTTAATAGATTCTTCTTTTCCCAAAATTTCCATAATCTCTGTTGCACCGGCAGGTGTCATCTGCATACCGGATACTGCAGTTCTGATTGGCCACATTACATAGCCATTCTTTACTTCCTTCTCAGCTACATAGGATAATAACAACTGATAAAGGGCATCATTGCTGTAATCCTCCTGTGCCTCTAACATAGGAAGGATATCCTTTAATACTTCTAAAGAAGACTCTGCATTGGTCTTCATCTTCTTATGTGTATACATAGCAATATCGTATTCCGGTAATTCATTAAAGAATGTAATTAATGGTGCAATATCCGGGAATACTTCGATTCTTGTCTTAACCATCTCTGCAATCTTCTTGAAATCAAAATCATAATCTCTGGTTAAGGCAGCCTTTAAATATGGTAAAGCCATCTCATAGAAACGATCAAAATCCATAGCCTTGATATATTCGCCATTCATCCACTTTAACTTGCCCATATCGAAAACAGATGGGGACTTGTTGATTCTTCTATAATCGAATTCCTTGATTAACTCATCCAAAGTGAAGATTTCCTTATTGTCCTCCGGACTCCATCCCAGCAATGCAATAAAGTTAACTACTGCTTCTGGTAAGAATCCCTGCTCAATAATATCTTCAAAAGAAGAATGTCCACTTCTCTTGCTAAGCTTCTTATGCTCTTCATCCGTAATCAATGGAAGATGTACATAGGTTGGAATCTCCCATCCGAATGCTTCATATAATCTGTTGTACTTCGGTGTGGAAGAAAGATATTCATTTCCACGAACAACATGTGTAATCTCCATTAAATGGTCATCTACTACGTTTGCAAAATTATAAGTAGGATATCCGTCTGACTTAATGAGAATCATATCATCAAGTTCAGAGTTATCTACCGTAATGTCTCCATATAATTCGTCATGGAAAGTAGTGGTTCCCTCTGTTGGATTATTCTGTCTGATTACATAAGGAATACCACTCTTTAACTTCTCTTCTACTTCTTCCTTGGATAAATGAAGACAATGCTTGTCATATACGCTGATTTCCTTGCCCTCAACAACCTCTGTCTTAAGAGTTGCAAGACGATCCTTATCACAGAAACAGTAGTATGCTTCGCCTTTTTCAATCAACTTCTTTGCATAATCCATATAGATGCCAGCTTTCACACGCTCACTCTGTACATATGGACCATATCCCTTATCCTTGTCCGGACCTTCGTCATACTCAAGACCTGTCTGCTTCAAGGTATTATAGATAATCTCTGTTGCACCTTCCACGAAACGCTCTCTGTCTGTATCCTCAATACGGAAAATAAAATCTCCGCCATCATGCTTTGCAATCAAAAACTCATATAAAGCACTTCTTAAATTACCAACATGCATTCTACCTGTTGGGCTCGGTGCAAATCTACATCTTACTTTTGCCATTACTATTCCCTTTCCTTTCGCTATCTTAAGAAAAACCGGCACTTTAAGCCAGCTTTTCCATCTTTCGTATTCTATCTAATTCAACAATAGATTTTACCAATCCAAAATAACAAAGTCAATAGATAAACAAGATTCTGTCAACTATTCCGGCTGGCGCATGTCTGCATCCGGAAGTTTTCGTTCCGTAGCATTCTTGAAATTCATCAACTCTTTTGATGCTGATGGAATCGGAATATTGGTTCCTGCACCGGCAATACAACCGCCAGGACAGGCCATACCCTCAATCAGACAACCATTTTTCTTACCAGCCTTGGCAAGCATAAGCATCTTCTTACATTCTGCAAGACTCTCTGCGTGCTCAATATGAATCTCTGTATCGGGATAATATTCCTTAATACATGCTTCAATTGCACTGGCAACACCGCCTGCAACACCATAACCACGTCCTGCTGCCGTTGCATCATTCATGGAATCCATTGCCTGTATTTCTTCTAATAAAATGCCCTTTGCTTCAAACATACCCGTAAGTTCTTCAAAGGTAATAACAAAATCAACATCCGAACGAACACTTCTTCTGCTCGCCTCCAACTTCTTGCTTGCACATGGTCCAATAAATACCACGCTTGCATCCGGGTGCTCCTGCTTGATAATACGAGCCGTTGCAACCATTGGTGTCAACGCATTACTGATTTTATCAATGGTTTCCGGAAAGAACTTCTTAGCAAGCATAGACCAGGAAGGACAACAGGATGTAAGCAGGAATGGCAACTCTCCGGAAGCTACTTCTTTTACATAGTGTTCTGCCTCTGACATAGCCCCCAAATCCGCACCTATCGCCGTTTCGTATACATCATAAAAACCAAGCTCTTTTAATGCGGTCTTAAGCATATCCGGTGTTACCTTAGGTCCAAACTGACCAACAAAAGCAGGTGCTACCTGAGCAATAATCTTTCTACCTGACTGCATTGCACGAATCAACTGGAAAATCTGTGACTTATCAGCAATCGCTCCAAACGGACAGCTTACCATACACTGACCACAGGAAACACATTTCTCATTATCAATCACGGCTCTTCCGTAGCTGTCAGAATGAATCGCATTCACGCCACAATGTGCAAGGCATGGTCTTTGCTGATGGGAAATGGCATCGTATGGGCAAACGGTCTTACACTTACCGCATTTAATACATTTCTCCTGATCAATCACAGAACGACCATTCTTCATGGTAATCGCACCACGAGGACATACCTCATTACATGGATGTGCAAGACAACCCATACATTTATCTGTTACTTCATATCTATTTTCAGGGCAGGCATTACATGCAGAGGAAATAACCTGCATCAAAGGTGGCTCATAATATTTTTCATCAATATTACTTTCTTCAACGCCCTGACTCACCTGTACCGGTTCGTCTTCCGGACGAAGCGACATACCCATGGCAAGTCTTGTTCTCTCTCGGATAATCTCACGTTCTCTATAAATATTATCCCAATAAGGAGAATTCTCCGCATCAGCCAGTTTATATGGCAATGCTTCCATATCCTCCACTAAATTTTTCGAATTGTATGCCATATTTGCAACTTCACGAAAGATTGCACGTCTGACCTTTCTTACCTGGGTATCAATTCCTCGCATATAAGACCAAGCCTTTCTATTTTTATATCAAATTTTATATCAAACTTTTCTTTGTCGATTTAACTATTCTATTCTGACATGTTTTCACTAAAAAAGCAACTATGTTTTGTTAAAAAAATAACATAATATTTATGCAAAAATGATGTATATTATCCGTACATAACCAGCATAAAAAGGCAAAAGCGTAAACCTGTAACAAACTAGCTATTCTTATAAATTTCCTTGATATAATGCAATGCTTCCACTGCATTATCCGGCTTGGTATTTTCTAAGGTTGCATGCATAAATGGCTTTTCCTTCTTCATATAAGGAATCACTCTCTCCCAGTGGAACTGCCCCTGTCCAACCGGTACCGATACAAGCTTGTTATCCTGAATGACAAAGTCCTTCACATGAAGCACCGCAACATCCTTACCAAGAAGCTCGATTGCCTCATCTATGATCTCATCCTGCTTCTCGTAATTATAGATTTCAAGAAGGTTTACCGGATCAAGTATAATTCTAAGATTCGGTGAGTCGATTTCATCTAAAACTCTTCTTGCCCGGATCGGATTGCATACAATATGTCTTACAACCGGTTCAATGGCAAGCAATACCCCCATTTGCTCTGCATACTTCACAACTGGTCTTAAATTCTTAATAAAAGTCTGTAACGCTTCTTCTGACCAGCAGGCTTCCTCAAACTTATAATCCACGTTTGGCGCACCTGTTTCAGTTCCCACAACGCCTGCTCCCAGATGCGCCGCAAAACGGATATTTGCCATATACTTGTTCTGGATTGCTTTTAGCTTCTCCGAATCAGGATTTGCCAAATTCAAATAACATCCCAACACCGCACAATCAAGCTCATTTTTCTCAAATAATCTTCTTAAATACATGGCATATCCCGGTGTCAGTGCACTGTCTGCAACAGAATTCTCACGAATCACCTTTGAAAGCGCAACATGCGCACAGGAAAATCCCTGTTCTTTTACTACCTTAAGTCTTTCTTCTATCGGCACATTGACCGCATCATGTAATCTGATTCCAAACTGCATCTTTTTCCTCCTAACTCTTTCTCTTGCATCATATTTATCTGCTATCAGCAATTTCTCTTCATTTTCCCTCTCATTATGAATCGCATGCTTTATGCAACACCTGCAAAATATCCTCAAGATTCTCATCGTGCCAGCAATGGCCGCCCTCATGAATATCATGAATCAACCTGTTCTGCGCATGGAAAAGTTCATAGATATTCTTAATAATTTCCACCTGCTCATAGACATTTTCCATTCCGCGCGGTCCATTCAGATGGTCTCCACGGCAAGACTGTATCATCAGTGGTCTTGGCGCTATCAGTGTCGCAAGATCACCCATATCAAAATGCTCCCAAAGATGTGGCACATAGTTGCAATTACAGTTGCCATTTAAAATCTGTAGGGAGTCCTTAAAACCATACATATATCCACTAATTAAAGCCATGGCAATCCTTTCGTCCAATGCCGACAAATACAAAGTCTGCATACCACCGCCTGAAAATCCGATACAACCTATTCTTTCCACATTCCAGTCATTTCTCGTTTCTATGTAGTCAATTGCTCTCATCAAATCCCATGTACACATGCCAACGATCGTTTCTCCAAGCCCCATCGCCATATGAGACAACTGAAAGCAGGATGAACGTAAGAAGGACTCCTCATCATCCTTCTGAAGCTGCTCGTCTCTTCGTTCACCAAAGCCTCTACAATCAGGACAGACAACGATAAACCCAAGCCTTGCAAGCTGCATGCCATAATCATAATTGAATTTCTTAATGGAATCCGCAACAGCAGGAATCTCATAGCAGCCTGCAACCGAATACTTTCCCGCTCCCTGATGACCGGGTGGCGCCAGAAATACTTCTCTTTTTGCTTCCGGCGGTATCAATATATACATCGGCATCCAGACATCCTCTTCTGTCTGTATGATTACCTTCTCTCTTATAATACCATTGCCCAGCGTGATACGTTCTTCCATAACAGGCTTTAACGGTACGCTCTCCATTTTATCAAGTCCAAGTAAATCCGAAAGCGTCTGTCTTGCCTCCTGCTTCCAGCTCTGATATTCCTCTATTGTTTTTCCATGAAAAAAGTCCTGTCTGGCATAGCGGTCATACTTTGCCTTCATATTACCAAGACTTCCATAATATTTTTTTATTGAAATCGTCCTCGCATCTGTCATTTTACTTATCATGCCCTTTCATCACTTTCCAAAGCCCTTTACCAGCCAAGCACCTTCTCTGTGGTATATTCCGCAGCCTCTTCCTCTGTCAGCATCGTAACAAATGGCGCTCTTTGGCTTGCATCAGCAGCACCTTCGCCAGTATTGCCATATTCTGCAAAGAATAACGTTTCCCACGCATCCTTTTTGTTCCAGTCATGCCAGCCTTCTTTCTTAATATGAGCACCAATTTCCGAATTCAGAACAACAACCTTTGCGTGATTTCTCCATGGTCTTCCAAGATAAGCCGTTTCCCTTGGACAATCACTGGTAAATCGGCAATGATTGAACACGTAACCGTATTTTTGTCCTTCAAAAGTTGACGGTGCTGTCACATATCCGCTTAATTTGTCATCATTACGGTTCTTCATAAAAATCTCACATTCCTCAAAATATGCAATTCCACCGCCAAAGATAAAATCAATATTTCCTGCTATATAACAGTTTTTATAAAAATGCTTTCCTACTCGTCTAGGCGCAAACTCCTTTGGCCCCTTGAAGCCGCCCGGCTGCATTTCCTTCCTCGGCAATGGCGCTGTAAATAACGTATCCTGATAACCGTCAAAGCGGCAATTCTCAAATACCAGATGGTCGCCGTCCGCATAAACCGCAATTGCCTGACCTACGTCATATCCCTGTCCTGCCTCATTTCGAAAAGTAATCTCATTTGCATAGAAATCATCCGCATCAATGAAAACGCTTGCGGTCCGGAAAGTTCCTCTATTGTCCCCTTCTGGCATGATTTCTTTTGCATAATGGGAAAAAGAAATAATCGTTCTTTCTGCCCCAGCTCCAATCAAAGAAATATTGTCCTGATTCACAACAATTCTCTCACGGTAAATCCCCGGTGCAATATGTATTATCACTTCCTTGTCTGTATAAGCCTTTGCTGCCTCCAATGCTTCTGCAACCTCAGTAAAATCCCGATCCCCTTTGGCAGAAACATATAATTCCTTGATGTCCGTTAACAAAACTTATTCCTCCCCATTTTCCAATCTGCACATCTCCGCATACGCCAGTAAAAATGGCGCAGTACCCTTGGCATCATCCTTGACAATCGGCTCTGACATATAATATTCATAGCTGCCATCACGCCTTGGATTATTCTCTGGTCCAAGACCCGCCACAAGACAGATTCCACCAAGACTCATTTCACCCTCAACTGTTGATAAGTAAGTATCACAGATGCCTTCAAATGCCTTTACGCCGTACTTGCTGTATTCCTTTGGAAGGAAACCAAGACGTGCCCCCTTCATCAGACAATATGCCATAATAGAGCTTCCGCTTGTCTCTAAATAATTCTTCTCTCGTCCCGGCATATTAGGTACTTGATACCACATGCCCTCCGGTGACTGGAACTTCAACAGGGAATCAATCAAATCACGGTACATCTGTAGCAAATGGCCATAATCCTTATAAGAAGAATCCGCAAGTGCCAACGTATCAAGAAGTGCCATGGAAAACCAGCCCAATGCTCTTAACCAGAAGTTCTTCGATAAACCAGTCTCTTTGTCTGCCCAGAACATCTGTCTGGAAGAATCATAAGCATGATAATAAAGCCCCGTTTCCTTATCCTTCATATTCTTCTCGACATGGAAAAACTGTTGGAAAATATCATCATAGTTCTTCTTATCATGAAAACGGTTCTCATATTCCATATAATAAGGCTGTGCCATATACAGACCATCCAGCCATACCTGTTCCGGGTAAATTAATTTATGCCAGAAGTTTCCTTCTTTTGTTCTTGGCATTTCTAAAATCTGCTGATAGATATTGGCCGTTGCCTTGGCGTATTTCTCTTTCCCTGTCAAATCATATAACGTAAAGAGGTTCTTGCCTTCATTGATATTATCAAGATTCAGTTCATCCTTCTTATATCCGATAATGGTTCCGTCTTCTTCTATTCTGTGATCGATATATTTTTCAGCGAATTCAAAATACTTTTGATTCTTCGTAACTTTATATAATTCCAGCAAAGACATAATCATGCAACCATCAATATAATCCCACGATGCCTTCTTGCCGGCTCTGATTTTCTCAATATTCCATACCGGTTCTTCTAATGTACTTCTGTCAATCAGTTCATTTACATACTTCTCAATGATTTCAATCGCCATACCCGTTTCTCCTTCGCTTATTTCTGTTTATTTGAGTCATTCTATAAAAGCGCTTACATTCTATATTTCAGTGTATTTCACGTATTTATATATATTCTATTCTAATTAAGCTCTTACATTATAACACAAAGCTATCCGTGGAAACAAGTTGAATGCATTTGCTTCCATTCACTTTTACAACTTCTGACACAATTTCCATACAATCTGGCTGGAAATGAGGGCTATACTTTGTTACACTTTAAGTAACACCAAATGTCCAAAGTATTTCGCAAAGGGAGATTTTACATGAAAGAACGCTTAGAAAAAGCTATTTTGAATAAAAATCTGGCACAAATCAAGGAAATTCTAGCTCAGGAACCAGGTATCATCAATCAACTGAATGAAGAACAGATTCCTTATGCTTTTCTTGCTGCCAAAACCGGTGAACTTGACATCATCCAATACATCGTGGAATATTCCATGGCAAGCATGAATACACGAGATTCCCAATATCGCGGGATTCTTCATTATGCCGTGCTTTCCGGCAAGCCGGATGCTATTCCCTATCTGGTAGAACGTGTCGGTATGTCAGCATTGGATGGTGACCGTAATCTTGTTACTCCCTTTGATATCGCACATGAAAATCATTTTCACGAAATTGAGCAATACTTTTGTGATTACTACAAAACCACTTACGAAGATACCTACCACAACCCCATTCGCACTGGTATGTACCCTGACCCTTCTATCATCCGTGTTGGTGATGATTATTACATGGTAAACTCTACGTTTATCTTTTTCCCATGCATTCCTGTCTCACATTCTAAGGACTTGATTCATTGGAAAATCATCGGTCATGCTATTACCAATCCCGACTGGGCACACATAGATGATTTAGAAGGTGGACGTGGCTATTGGGCTCCTGACATCTCCTATAAGGACGGACGCTTTTATATTACAGCTACATACCGATTAAATGACACAGGTACGGTGCGCAGGCGCCAGATTGTCGTTTCCTCTGATAAGCCCGAAGGACCTTATTCTAATCCATTTTATATTGAGGAAGACGGCATTGACCCATCTCTTTTTCATGATACCGATGGCCGCTCCTATATGCTGCTCAATCGTGGTGCCAGAATCTTAGAGCTTAATTTAGAAAATGGCAAACAGCTTTCTCCTGCCACACTACTCTTCTATGGTGACCAGAAACGCGCTCCCGAAGGACCACACTTACTCAAAAAAGACGGCTGGTATTACCTTTTTGAAGCAGAAGGCGGAACTGGCGAAGGTCATCGCATTACCGTTTCCCGCTCCCAAACCTTGATGGGCACCTACGAACCATGCCCTTACAATCCCATTATGAGACAGTGGATTCCCGAAGCTCCGATTCAGCGTTGTGGACATGGCAAGCCTGTTATGACGCAAAATGGTGATTGGTACATGGTATATCTATGTGGAAGAATGATTGACGGAAAATACAGTATGCTTGGGCGTGAAACCGCACTTGACCCAATTACATGGACTGCTGATGAATGGCCCATCGTCAACCGCCTGCAAGGACCAAGCTGCCAGCAAAAAAAGCCAGTTATTAGCCAAGTGGAATCTTATGTCGCTCATCCGATGCACGGCTTTGGAACAAATGAGCTTTCTAAGGACTTTATGACACCAAGAACGCCAACTCCAAATGGTATTCAGGTTCGCAATGGGGAACTAACTTTGGAAGGAAGCCATACTGACCTAAACTCTATGCATGCCAAAAATGTCGTTGTCAAAAGACAGTCTGACTTTGTATTCTCCTGCCGTGTAAAAATGGATTTTCATTCTCTACAAAATGGTCAGGATGCCGGAATGACGTGCTATTATGATGAAAACACATATCTTAAATTTGGAATATACCGCAAGAATGATTGCTATAAAATAGCAGTATTTGAGAAAATTGATGAAGATGAGCATATTGCCTTTTCAAGAGATATTACAGATGTAATTATGACACATATGTCAGATATTGATACCGTGATTACTTTGCAGATTGATACCAAATATCTGAAACGAAGCTTTTCTTTTGGCTTTGAAGACACATCTACTCAGACACTTGGAACCTTGGACAATGTCTATTACCTCTGTGATGAAGGCATTCGCAAAGGAAAACGATTTACCGGGGCTATGATTGGAGTATATGCTTATGCCGGGGAAACTGCCGGTACGGTGAAATTTAGAGACTTTGAATATAAAGGATAACAAAAAGTGTGCAGAAAGTTTTTATGTTTCTGCACACTTTTGGTATTATTAATGTCCGCAATGATTGCTTCCACAACCACCACTTCCGCAATTTCCATGATGCTCATGACCTTCTCCATGATGATTACACTGTACATTTGGATTGTAGTCTAATTCCTGTTTAAGTAATGCTTCTACAGCCGCATCTGCACTGCCGGATACACCGCCATATAACTTAATACCTGCCTGAGCAAGTGCCATCTGTGCGCCACCGCCGATACCACCGCAAATCAATACATCAATGTCATTTTCTGCAAGAAGAGTAGCCAAGGCACCGTGACCGCTTCCATTTGTATCAACAACCTGACTCTCTACCACTTTACCATCTTCAACATCATAGAACTTAAAGCTCTGTGTATGTCCGAAATGCTGAAAGATTTCTCCTGCTTCGTATGTTACTGCAATTTTCATTTGTATCTTCCTCCTGTATGTTAACCATTATTTAATCATAATCTACTTTCATCAGACATAATCCCTGTGGTGGCGCTGTAAAGCCTGCAAGTCTGCGATTCTTTGCTTCAATCAGCTCACCAATGCTTTCCGGTGTACGCTTCCCAAAGCCTACTTCCAAAAGTGTTCCCGTAAGGATTCTTACCATATGCTGCAAAAAGCCTGTACCATGGAAGGTCAGATTCAAATAAGAACCATTCTGAACGATTTCAATCTTGTCCACCTTACGAACCGTAGATTTCTTCATTCTTGGATTGGCACAAAAGCTTGCAAAATCATGTTCTCCGATCAGATATTCCGCACCCTTACGCATCAGCTCTACATCCGGAACTTCTGGTGGAGTATATACATATTTACGATTAAATACCGGCTTTAAACCACCTACATAACAGGTATAACAATAAGTCTTACCAATTGCATTATATCTGCTGTGGAATCGGTCAGAGGCGATTCTTACTTCAATGACACAAATGTCATCCGGCAGATAACGATTCATATATTCCTGTATCTCTTCTACTGACATATCTGTCTCAAAATGGGCATTAGCAACCATTGCCTTAGCATGTACGCCCGCATCCGTTCTTCCGGCACCAATCACCTTAACTGGCGCATCTACCATCAAGGATAAGACATTTTCCAGCTTTCCCTGAATTGTCATATCGGTTGTCGGCTGATGCTCCCAACCATAAAAGCGCGTTCCATCATAGGCAATAATCATCTTGTAATTCTGCATCATGCAAATGTCCTTTCTTCTCTATCATTACTACATTTCATTTAAGCCATATCAAGTATTGTCATGTATTTTCGAAGAAAAATCAAGTCTTTTTACATAAAGTTCTTCTATGAGTACATAACTCCTAATCAAAAATCTTTTTCTTTTTGTTTCTACCATTCATAAGTACAGCCAAATCCATCACGACCAGAAAAATAAGAGGAACTGCTACGCTAAACATATCGACTGTTCCCATTGCATCGGTATCTGCCAAGGAACTGTAACTTTTCATGACAGCCGACGGATTCTCAGGGTTAACCTGATAAATATAATGATCCGTATAATTCTTACGAAGCTCCACTTGATAATTCTTATCCGTACTTACATACTCCACGGTATCTTCTACCTCATATTCTTTACCGTCATATGTATAATAAAGAATTCTATTCATAATATAGTGATACTCTTTTCTTGTGTCGCTTATTCTTTTATAGTTAGTATAACATCATCACACAAAATACATTAATCATAATCAGTAGAAACCATTTTGCTGCCTTATTATTCATCATTTTATTACACTACCCTTTCTCATACATTCATGAATTCTTTATTCTGCTTCCATGATTGCAACGCCATATCCGTTAGCTCCCAAATCAGAAATTACCACATAGATACTCCCTTTGGCAAATTCCTTAGAACGTTGCAATACTACCATGTTCTCACTTTGCTGCATCATCACAAATTCACAATCTTCCACTAAATGTAACGGATAATCTGACATTACATGGCTTCTGCCATCTACAAAGCTGTAACGATATTCTATCTTATTCTCTTCCTCTTCTATCACATCACATGCAATAGCATACCCGTAATTTTCAAGAGATGGTATCATTTCATCTTTGTAAACATATACAGAAGTGGTCATATCCTCAAAACAACATTTTGCTGCTACTGCTGCAATATGAAGTTCATAACGATTAGCAAGCAGAATCACCACGCAAAACAATCCTACCAACAGCCTTGTATAAAACCGTACTGCATCATTTCGCTTTATTCCCATACTCTTATATCCAACCAGTAGCCAATCATATTCTTCCAGATTCAACTGCTGCCCGCAATAATCACATACACCACCATTCAACAGATTCACACTGCTGCCACAGCCACCGCAAGAATAACTTACAAGACTCTCTGATGCATGAGCTGCTCTACTTTTTCGAAATTTCAGATGCAGCCGCTCTTCCTTCTCAACAATACGCTTTCCCTGCAAAAGAGTCAGAGTCTGAATGGTTTCTACCTCAATAAAATGGTATCTGTCATCCTGCTCATAACCAATTATCCTGCAACTTCTAAGCTCACTATCCAATACATTGTCATAAAGAACATGCTTCTTCATAACATCATCTTTGGCAAACAGGGAAATATCTTCCTGCTTTTCAGCAAAATAAATAGTCTTTAACTTATATTCCAAATCCTCTACGAATTTTCCAAAATGAAAATCCTTACAATGCTTTCGAAGTTGCTCTAATTCTGGTGTTTGCTCCATTCTTACCCTTTTATTTTTATAGTTCCATATCATTGCCATAAGCAGAAAAAGACCATTTACCCCGGCAAATATTCCAACCACAAAAGCAATTTTTGATAACAAAATCTTTATAACCATCGTGTCTTTCAATAAAAACTTAGAAAGCGGCTGTTTTTTATGTGATAGGAAAGTGCGGTAACTACTTCAAAAATGTATCAATTCCGTCCATAATGATTTCTTCACCATTCTGCCCTGTTACGGTGACATTTCTACATTCGAAGGTTTCAATATTTTTAGCAAAGATACCTGTATTGGTCTGCTCATCCACACCATCCATCATAGCCGGAACTCCTGCTGTCGGATTCTCTGTAAAAGAGAAGGATGCATTCTCGAAAATAACATGATGTATCTTCTGTTCAGGAAGTCCATACAGATAAGAAGCGGCTGCATGGCAATTGGCAGCCTTCAGATTCTTGAACAGGAAATCACCAAGATAAGGTGTTCTCTCATCAACCGGATGATATTCCTTGGACTGTACATAATCAGAATGTCCATCCGCATCACAGAAATAGAAGGAATTCATAACAACCGGCGTCATAACATGATCCATAATGATATTTTCAAACTTAATGCCAGTTACAATGGCATCCTTACCACGCCCACGTCTTGTCTTGATTCTCAATCCTCTATCGGTATGCAGGAATAAGCATTCCTCCACATTTAAGTTCTTCACACCGCCTGCCATTTCACTTCCAATGGTGATAGAACCATGTCCATCTCTCATGCAGCACTGTCTAATTGTAAGATTCTCAGATGGAGTCTTATATTTGGCTCCCATATAAATCTTTCCGGATTTAATAGCGATACAATCATCTCCAACGGAAAAGTAAACGCCAATAATATCCACATTCTTACAGGATTCCGGGTCAAGTCCATCGGTATTAGGCGAATCTTTTGGTCCTAGAACGGAAATGCCGATAAATTTCAAATCCTGTGAAAAATACGGATGAATGTTCCAGGAAGGACTATTCTGTACTGTTATTCCATGAACCACAATATTCTTACAATGATTCAAGAACATCATTCTAGGTCTCCACGCAATACGTTTCACCTTTGGATCATGCCACCAGTTCTCACGGCTTGCACATCCATCAATGACACCCTGACCGGTAATCACGACATTCTCTACATTGATACCGGTAATAATCGCCGCGAACATATCAAGCGGATCACCTTCCCATGTACCAAGCAGATATTCCTTTTCCGGATTTACACATGCAATCTTACCTGGTAGAATCGGAAAGCTCTCTCTATCTGTAAAAGCGGACAAAACAGCCCCCTTCGCTAACTCAATCACCAAATCACTCTTTAAGAATAATGGATAGATTTTGTACACACCAGCCGGAATGTAAACTCTTCCACCCTTCGGGCAGGCATTGATCGCACACTGAATGCAAGCGGTGTCGTTATTCTCACCATCACCCTTTGCTCCAAAATCTTTCACATTTAAAGTAACGTATTCCTCTTCTGTTGTTACAGGGAAGGTTTCCGTTTCCTCACCTTCATATGCTATCTTAACATCATAAGTAGTTGCCGGCTGTAAGCCAAATACGGAAGCAACATTTCGATTGCTCTTCTCAGCCAGCTCACCATTTACATAGATTTCATGCTCTGATTCAGAAGAAAAATAACCATTCTCTTTTAACTCAACCACAAAGCTAGTGGAAGTTTTGTAAATCACTTCGTATTTCATTCCATCCTCCATCTTTATCATAGTTCTTGTTTCATAAGATTTTTCAATACCCTTTATCTCTTTCTCTACCATATCACAATTATAGAAAAATATCTATACAAAAATGTAAGCGTTTACAAGAAAATAAGTAGTCATTCTTTTATTTCTGTTGTATGATAAAAGAAGTACGAATAATCAATCGCCAAGGAGCCAACAAATGAAAAAGAAATTCAACCGAGAACTCATTTTAAATGGAAATATGTTTCAGGCAATTCTGTCAATCGCTATACCGGTTGTCATCAATTCCTTTTTACAAACTATGTATAATCTGACGGATACCTACTGGCTTGGCAAAATTGGTACCGAACAGCTGGCAGCCATTAATCTGGTCACTCCCGTGCAAAATATAATTATGAACTTTGGTTCTGGTATCACTGTCGCCGGTTCTGTATTGATTGCCCAGTATATTGGTGCAAAAGATGATGAGAACGCAAACAGCATGGCAAATCAGATTTTTGCCTGTGCCATGATTTTTGCCTGCGTTTGTGCCAGTCTGTGTTTTATCCTTACACCTGCTATTGTTCACTGGCTTGGTGCAGATGGCAACACGCTTCGTTATGGGAATACCTACCTTAGAATTGTTGTGCTGGACATGCCTTTACTTTATACCATTAATATTTTCAGTGCGATTAATCAGGCTCAGGGAAATACGGTCAGACCTATGCTTTTGAATTTTCTTGGCATTGTCATAAACATGGTTCTTGATCCACTTCTTATGATTGTGTTTGATTTGAATATTGCAGGTGCAGCTCTTGCAACCTTATTTGCAAAAGCCCCATCTGCGTTGATTGCCTTCTATTCTTTGAATCAGAAAGACAATTTTATTCACTTAGATTTGAAACATCTGAAATTTGAAAAAGATAAGTTACGTTCTATTCTTCGTGTGGGTCTTCCTACCGCGATTGGCGGAAGCACCATGCAATTTGGCTTTTTGCTAATGAGCAAGAACGTTTATAAATATGGCACACAGGCAATGGCAGCCTATGGAATCGGCAATAAAGTTAATGGTCTGATTTCTCTTCCTTCTAATGGTATTGGCTCCGCCGTTGCAACCATTGTTGGTCAAAATGTTGGTGCAAACCAGTATGAACGCGCGGAACATGGCTATCGACTTTCAAGAAAAATCAGCGTTATCTTCTTATTTGTCGGTGGTATGATTCTCTCCCGCCCATTTATCTCTACTTCCATCGTAAGTATCTTCTCCGAAGATGCAAAGGTTATTGCCATGGCTGCGGACTTTTTGAGCATTATGGCATTCTGGTGCTGGACAAATGGCATCTACAATTCCACAACTGGTCTGTTCCAGGGAACAGGACACACAGAAGTTAACATGATTGTAGATGCTTCCAGACTATGGGTATTTCGCTTCCTGACACTATTTATCTGTGAAACGGTATTTCATATGGGCGTAAGAAGTATCTGGTACTGCGTTGTCATCAGTAATGGTATATCTTCTGCCATATTATTTACTCAACTTTCCCAGCAAATATTTCCAAATAGAGCCTGAATAAATGAG
>CAYUKO010000060.1:0-22155 GCA_964445375.1 uncultured Roseburia sp. | reverse complement strand
ATGCAGCAAGATTAAGAGAGGCAATGAGTAAATTCAATTTAAGAAAGAGAGAACCGGGCAAAGCATATATTCCACCAGAAAAGCAGGATGATGAAGAATTCAAGAAGATAGCGCAGCAGAATTATGACAAGGCTGTTCAAACAGGAAAAGTAAAATAAGTGATGAAAACAGGTACTCGTGAAGAGTGCCTGTTTTTTGACTTTTTGTTAATATATATTGAGGTTATGATATCTTTTATATTATAGTGTAAGTAATGAAATGTGTGGAGGGTATCGTATGCAAAAAAGATTTTCTTATCATTTTGAACCAAGGAAAGGCTGGATGAATGATCCAAATGGATTAATTGAATTTCAGGGACAATATCATGCCTTTTTTCAGCATAATCCATATGAACCAAAGTGGGGACCGATGCACTGGGGACATGCGGTGAGTAAGGATTTGATTCACTGGAAGGAGCTTCCAATTGCATTAGAACCAAAGGAATGGTATGAGAATGATGGAGGCTGCTTTTCAGGAAGTGCGATAGAAAAGGACGGCAAGCTGTATTTATTTTATACTTCGGTATCAAAAGAACTTGGGCAGACGCAATCGGTTGCAATTAGTGAGGACGGAATCCATTTTGAAAAATATGAAGGCAATCCCATTATCCGTCATTTTCCGAAAGATGGCAGTAGAGACTTCCGTGATCCGAAGGTAGTCTGCATAGATGGAAACTATTACATGGTGGTAGGAACTATGCTTAATGGAAAGGGCAGAGTGCTGTTATTTCAGTCAGAAGATTTGTTTACATGGAACTATATGGGAGTGCTTTATGAAAGCGTAGAGTATAACCATGCCATAGAGTGTCCAGATTTTTTCAAGCTGGGTGATAAATATGTGTTAATGTATAGCAAGATAGGATATAAGATGTATGCAACACAATTTATAATAGGAAGTTTTGATGGTAGGAAATTGATTCCAGAGAATTACTGCACACCGGAAGCAGGGCCACAATTTTATGCGCCACAGACCTTTGAAGCAAAGGATGGAAGAAGAATCATGATAGGATGGTTTTTCGATTGGAACAGACAGGTTGAGGCAGATGTAGAATATGCAGGTGCATTGACTATCCCAAGAGAACTTTCACTGGTAAATGGAAAAATTTATAATTTCCCGGTAGCTGAGGCAGGGAAGCTATTACAGAATCAGAGTCCGGAGGTAGAAGTAGAAAATGGCAAAGTGATATTACACAAACATTCGCTGGACATTCCGCTTGAATATGTCGGCGATATTTCCAGTGTAGATATTTTAAAGGATGAAAAGGCAATAGAAGTCTTTGTTAATAAAGGGGAACTATCATTTTCCTATTGGTTAGAATAAAAGAAGAGGTGCGTATGAATATACAGATTTTTGGAACAAAGAAATGCTTTGATACAAAGAAAGCAGAGCGATATTTTAAAGAGAGAAATATAAAATACCAGTTTATTGATTTGAAGGAAAAGGGCATGAGCAAGGGAGAATTTACCAGCGTGAAACAGGCAGTTGGCGGGCTGGACGTTATGCTCGATGAAAAGTGCAAGGACAAGGATTTGCTGGCATTGATTCAGTATATTGCAGAGGAAGATAAAGAAGAAAAGATTCTGGAGAATCAGAAAGTACTAAAAACCCCAATTGTCCGTAATGGGAAAAAGGCAACGATAGGGTATCAACCAGAAGTATGGAAGGGCTGGGAGTAATAAGCAGAAACGGTTAAATTTTTTGGCAATTTTGTAGTTATTTGACTATTCTAGTATACAAATCTGTGTTACAATATCAAATAGTCATTGCATAAAATGGCAAGAAAGAGAGGGCGAAACAATGTTTCAATTAAACAATTTTATGGACAACAAAAATATGAAGGTAATCGACCAGATGGGACCATTTCGTGTATTTGAACACGAGAAGGACTTAAGCGTAAATCCTTCTAATGCAGTTACCGCATATTATGCATCTGAAATGAATGTCAGAAAACGTCAGGTTTTCGTTGAACTTGGTGGAACTGGTTGTGTCACACAGGCAGGCGCTATGCAGTGGATGCTTGGTGATGTGAATATGGAAAGTGGTGTGAAAGGCGTTGGCAACTTCCTTGGAAAGATGGCAAGTGCAGCGGTAACAAAGGAAACAGCAGTAAAGCCTGTTTATAAGGGAAAGGGCGTTATGATGTTAGAGCCTACTTATAGACATATCTTATTGATGGATGTTTCCGAGTGGGGAAGTGTAGTACTTGACGATGGTCTTTTCCTTGCATGTGAAGACACTTTGCAGCAGAAAACAGTAGCAAGAACGAATCTTTCATCCGCAGTCATGGGTGGAGAAGGTTTATTTAACTTGTCCTTAAGTGGAAAAGGCATTGCGGTTTTGGAAAGTCCAGTGCCAAAGGAAGAATTGATTGTGTTCAATCTTGAAAATGATGTGGTTAAGATTGATGGAAATATGGCAATTGCATGGTCTGGCTCGCTGAACTTTACTGTTGAGAAGTCTGGAAAGAGTCTACTTGGCTCTGCGGTATCCGGTGAAGGTCTTGTCAATGTATACCGTGGAACAGGTAAGATTTTAATGGCACCAACAGCATAGGGGGAAGAGGAAAATGGTAGATAGCAGTGTTTTAAATAATAGAAATCTCAAAGAGATTGCGTCCATGGGGAATTTTCATGTGTTAGAGCATGAAAAAGACTTAAGTATTTCAGCGGGGGCAGCCGTAAATCACTATTTTGCTTCCAAGATGAATGTCAGAAAGAGACAGCTTTTATTGGATTTCAATGACAGCAGCTATGTCGTTCAGGCAGGGGCAATGCAGTGGATGAGTGGAGATGTCAATACCTCTTCCAATGTAAAGGGTGTTGGAGATTTTCTTGGTAAGATGGTAAGCTCTGCGGTAACGAAGGAAAGTGCCGTAAAGCCGCTCTATCAGGGGACAGGAAGTATGATGTTAGAGCCTACATATCGTCACATTATCCTAGTGGATGTTTCTGAATGGGGAACCATAGTGCTTGATGATGGTCTGTTTCTTGCCTGTGAAAGCTCACTTCAGCAGAAAACAGTGGCAAGATCGAATCTTTCTTCTGCTGTATTAGGTGGAGAAGGTTTATTCAATCTGTCATTATCCGGCAAAGGAATTGCGGCATTAGAGTCCTATGTTCCTTATGAAGAATTGATTGAAGTTGTATTAGACAATGATGTGATGAAGATTGATGGAAATATGGCGATTGCATGGTCAGGTTCTTTAAATTTCACCGTTGAGAAATCTGGAAAGAGCCTGCTTGGTTCTGCGGTATCGGGAGAAGGACTTGTGAATGTATATCGTGGAAGCGGTAAGATATTACTTGCTCCAACCGCTGCTAATTACAATATTAGTCCGGCAGCTTCCAGCAGTGCAACAGCTCAGAGTCAGAGCAAGACCAATCAGGGAACACTTGGCAAAGCTGGAAAAGCAATTGATGTGATATCAGATGTGTTAGATATTTTTAATTAAGAGAATAAGAGAGAAAAAGATGAAAGTATCCATTTTTTACGACCATTTACAGGAAGCCGTAGAACAAAGCAGCCTGAGTATGGATGAAGTTGTTCAAAAGGCAAGAAACGCAGGAAAAGAGAAAGATTCTTTGTATCAATTCATGAGCCACAATAAGAAAGTACAGCAGATGAAGCAAAACCTACAGGAATTAGTAACGTATGCATCCAGTCAGAATATCAATGTTACCTTGGAGAATTTTGACCATGAGGCAGCACCATTTGCAACAAAATGGCAGCTTTTATGGTTTATGGAGCATGTGGAAGGACTTCGATTTACCATGGATATTGGTAATTTTGCATATAGTGATGAAGATGCGTATGCAGGATTTGAACTCTTAAAGCCTTGGATGGTGCATATACATTGCAAGGACAGAGGTGAAGAAAGCTTAGCAGAATCCTTTGTATATAAGAAGGGAATGGCAACCTGTCCGACGGGAGCAGGCTATCTTCCCGTTGAACGTATTGTAAGAGAAGCATTGGCAGAAGGTTATCAGGGATATTTTGCCATTGAACATTTTGGAGCGGAGAATCAGATTGATTGTATGCAAAAATCCGCAGAGTTTTTACGCAGATTGGAAGATTAAATTTTATAAGGAAATGTATCTATTCAGGCAGGTCGAAGCACTTGCTGCTGAGATCGTAAGAATATGATTCAGAAATTTTAAAATAAGGGAAGGAGCAGAATATGATAAAAGTAACCATATGGAACGAATACATACATGAAAAGGAATATCAAAATGTAGGCGCTATTTATCCAAACGGAATCCACGGCTGCATCAAAGCCTTTTTGGAAACAGAAGAGGATATGCAGATTAGAATGGCAACCTTGGAAATGCCAGAGTGCGGTTTATCCGAAGAAGTATTAAAGGATACCGATGTCCTGATTTGGTGGGGACATTGTGCACATGATAAAGTGCCGGATGAAATCGCAGAAAGAGTGAAGAAGCATGTATTGTGTGGTATGGGATTTATAGGTCTTCATTCTGCGCATCTGTGTAAACCATTGAAACTTTTGTTAGGAACCTCTATGTGTCTTCGTTGGCGCCATGGTGACAGTGAGATTTTGAAATGCACGAATCCGTCACATCCCATTGCAGAAGGCTTAGCAGATGGTTTCTCCTTGCCAAAAGAAGAAATGTATGGCGAATTCTTTGATATTCCAAAGCCGGATGACGTTGTTTTTATTGGCTGGTTTTCCAGTGGGGAAGTGTTCCGAAGCGGTTGTACATGGACACGAGGAAGAGGCAAAATCTTTTACTTCCAACCGGGACACGAGGAATATCCAATTTATCATGATGCCAATGTACAAAAAGTGATAAAAAATGCAGTACGCTGGGCAAAACCAGTGAACCGCCTGGATGCACCGTATGAGTGCGTAAAGGTGGGAGAATAGTAGGTTCGATTAGATATTTCCAGTGGTGCAGGGCATGAGGTGAATGTGGAAGCTCCGGATAAATTAGGGAAATTGCTGAGTTCAATATACGAGAGGTTAAATATATATTATGGTTGATATACATAGGATTAGTTCTGGTAATGTGAATTGTTATATCGTGGTTGATAAAGATAAAGCCATATTAATTGATACTGGAAGAAGAAAATATCGGGAGAAGATTTTAGAAAAGTGTAAGGAGTTTCATGTAAGCTTAATTGTACTCACTCACGGACATATGGATCATTGTCAGAACGCAGCTTATCTTGCGAATGCTTTAAACATTCCGATTGCAATGAGTAAAAAAGATATGAATATGATACCGGATAATAGGAAACAAAAAATGTCAGCAAAAACTCTTTTGGGGAAAATAGTATTATTAGTATCTTTAAGTAGTTTTGAGAAGGATACCTTGGATGTATTTGAACCAATGGTGTATTTACAGAATGGAGACAGCTTGAATGAATATGGTATAAATGCAAAGGTTGTAGAATTACCAGGGCATACAGAGGGTTCTATTGGTTTGGAGATAGAAGGAGACAAACTGTTTGTGGGAGATGCTTTAATGAATATGTTTTATCCAACCATATCAATGTTATACACAGATGAAGAGCAAATGTTAGGAAGTGCTAAATACATTGCTGAAATGGGCGAGAAAATAATTTATTTTGGACACGGGAAACCAAAACGAAATCGGAGATGGGTGAAATAGAATGGTTAAAATAATAATGATATTTATTGAAGGAACAACCTTTTATACTAAATTTCCGATATTTCTATTTTCAAAATACGGATATAAGCCGATAGGTGGTGCGGTGGAGATTGTTAATGGTTGGCAGAAACAGGGATATGAGATATATCTTTGCTCTTATGTACGCAAGGGAAGATACCAATTTATAAAACGGATTATAGATTTTTATGGTATGAAATATACTGAGATTTTATGCAGAGAAAGAGGAGAGCAATATAGCGAAATTGTTGAGCGGATAAAGCCAGATATTCTGATTGAAGATGATTGCAAAAGTATCGGCGGTCAGAAGGAATGGTGCATTACCAATGTAAGAGAGGAAATCAAAGAGAGGATTCATTCGATAATTGTACCCGAGTTTAAAGGGATTGACGATGTTAAGCTAGATATGTAAGGAGTGTGTTCGTAAATGGAATGTAAAATACGAAAATGGAGAATAGAGGATGCTGTCAGATTGGCAGAAATGCTTAATAATAGAAATATACTTAATAATTTGCGTGATGGACTGCCTTATCCTTATACAGAAACAGATGCAGAAGAGTATATCAATTCAATGATTTCTGCTGATAAAAACAAAACATTTGCTTTCGCAATAACTGTAGATGATAAGTTGGTTGGAAGTATTGGTGTATTTCGGTGTGATAACATTCACTCAAGAACAGCTGAAATGGGTTATTACATTGGTGAACCTTATTGGGGATGTGGACTTGGTACAAGCGCAGTAACACAAGTATGTTCGTATATATTTGAACATACGGACATTATTAGGATATTTGCAGAGCCATTTGTTTATAATATGGCATCTAGCAGAGTGCTTGAAAAGGCAGGTTTCGAATTTGAGGGACTTATGAGAAGTAATGCTGTAAAGAACGGTAAAGTAATTGATATGAAGATGTATTCTTTAGTAAAGGAGATTGATGAGGAATGAGCAATGGAATTTAAAAAAATTGAGCAATTTATTCGGAAACAAAATGTTAGTTTCATATGTTCTGTGGATGAGAATGGTTGTCCGAATGTAAAAGCAATGTTAAAACCTAGAAAAATGAATGGATTAAAGGAATTCTATTTTTCAACAAATACATCATCGCTCAGGGTAAAGCAGTTTCAAAGCAATCCTAATGCCAGTATATATTTTTATCACAAAGGGCTGATTAAGTACACAGGCGTTATGCTGGTGGGGAGGATGGAAGTATTAACAGACCAAGAAATAAAGGATATGATTTGGAGAAAAGGGGACACCGTGTTTTACAAGAAAGGTGTTACGGATCCGGATTATTGTGTTTTGAAATTTACTGCGAAGAGCGGTAGATATTATTGTGATTTGAAGACGAAGAGTTTTGAGGTATAAATGGTAGGAATATATTTTAGTGGAACAGGCAATTCTAGATACGCAGCAGAATTGTTTTGCAATGAATATAATGAAGCAATTAAAGCATTTTCTATAGAGAACGATAATGTTATTGAGGCTATAAAAAATGAGGAAATGCTTATATTTGCATATCCGGTGCAATATAGTACTGTGCCGAAGATACTGCGTGATTTTATAATTGAAAATAAAGAACTGTGGGAGAATAAGAAGGTTTTTATTATTGCCACAATGGGATTATTTAGTGGCGATGGTGCAGAAATTCTAGGGCGACTTTTACAGAAATATGGAGCAGAAATAATTGGCGGATTGCATCTAAAAATGCCGGATAGCATAGGCGATGAAAAAATGTTGAAGCGTCCGCTGAAAAAGAACAAAGAGCTTGTGAAGAAGGCGGAGCAGAAAATTAGTAAATCAGTTCAGTGTTTGAAATCAGGCAAACCAACCCAAGAGGGAATTGGCATATTATATCGTATGGCTGGTTTCTTTGGACAAAGACTTTATTTTGGACACAAGACAAAGAACTATTCAGACAAGTTACGTGTGGATGCGGATAAGTGCGCAGGATGTGGCAAGTGTGAAAAGTTATGTCCTATGAATAATATCAAGATTGTTGATAAGAAAGTTGTACAGAATAACCAGTGTACCATGTGTTATAGGTGCATTAATAATTGCCCGAAGCAGGCTATGACGTTGCTTGGGAAAAAGATTGTGGAGCAGAGTGTGATAGAGAAATATTTATGATGAGGAGAGGGTAAATGGTACTATTAGTAGTCGATGTACAGAGACTATTCACTGGATTGCCTGTTGCCGGACAAATTCCAACCAATATCATACAAAGATAATCCACTGTTATTTGTTCTTTGTGTAGCAGATACAATTGAACCAAGCAAAAAGTTTAAGGAATATTAGGTGTATGTGAAGAATAGCATTGTGTATTTTGGTAAAAATAAAATTTATAATATGCAGTTGACACAGCCTGTTAATTGTCATATTCTAATTATAGAGAGGTCTCCATTAACCTTATGGTCTTGAACCATAGAAGAGATGAACATTAAAGAAGGTCTCCATTAACCTTCGGTAATCAATCCGTAAAGAGATGAACATTAACGAGTGGGAAGCTTTGGCTTCCCACATTTTTTAACCTAAAATACAAAGGAGCAGTATTATGTTTACACTAGAGGGAAAGTTGACATTTATTAACATTGACCAGAGCTACCTCAAAAAGCTGCATGATGCATGCTCAGAGGTATATTACAAGCCGAGCGGATATGAGAATAAGCCATACATAGGAATTCTAATAAATAAGAATGACAGAAAATATGTTATTCCTTTATCTTCAGCTAAGGAGAAGCACAAGACATGGAAGAATGTTGATAAAGAGCGGTATTTGGTTTATGAGACTGCAAAGAAGTCCAGTATGGGACAAGGTGATATCTGGGTGTCAGCAGAAGGAGATAATGTAAAGCATATTCTTTCTGTTATGGATATTAAGAAGATGATTCCAATTGTGGATGGCGTTTACAGTAGAGTAAACATTAATCCAGAGGACAGTGATACCGATGAGGTTAAGAAATATAAGGATTTGCTGAATAAGGAATACACCTTCTGTTTAAAGGTAATCAATGAAGTTATCGGAAAAGCCAACAAGTTGTACGACAAGCAGATGGAAAACGGAAAAGTGGTTAAGTTCTGTTGTGATTTTAAGGCTTTGGAAGAAGTGGCAGATAAATAGTAGCGGATGGCTTATGTGAGCCATCCGTTTACAACTATATGGATACTGAATTAGGGGCATCTTTGACAGAAAAAATATGAACGCCCGGCAAATCCGACCATAAAGGTTGGCGAATAAACAAGAGAGTTGGTGAGAAGATGGAGTATTCTTCTATTTTAAAAAGACAGGAATATGATTTTATAAAGACAAATGAGCACCTGGGTAAGCATGTAATTTTGCTTGGGCTTGCCGGGAGCTATTCTTATGGTACCAATAATGAAAATAGTGACATTGATGTCAGAGGTGTAACTTTGAATCGGAAGTCGGATCTGATAGGAATGACACAGTTTGAACAGTATGTAGATGACAAGACGGATACAACAATATATTCTTTTCAGAAAATGATTACATTGCTTCTTAGTTGTAACCCGAATACGATGGAGTTATTAGGATTAAATCAGGAGCATTACTTATATTTGAATGACTTAGGAAGAGAATTGATTGATAATACGCCGATTTTTTTATCCAAGAGAGCGATTCAGTCATTTGGCGGGTATGCAGATGCACAGCTAAGACGTTTGCAGAATGCATTGGCAAGAGATGCATATCCACAAAGTGAGAAAGAACAGCATATTTTGAATTCCGTGAAAAATGCGATGTATGATTTTACCAGACGATATGAAAAATTTGAAAGTGGAGCTATTCGGATTTATATAGATAAGGCAATAAATCCTGAGTTTGAAACGGAGATGTTTATCGATACGAATCTTACACATTATCCGCTTCGTGATTATAAGAATATCTGGACGGAGATGAACAATATTGTAAAGGATTACGATAAGCTCGGAAAACGTAATAGGAAGAAGGATGATAATCATCTCAACAAGCATGCCATGCATTTGATTCGCCTGTTTATGATGGCAATTGATATTCTGGAAAAGGGTAAGATCAATACCTATCGCAAAGAGGAACAGGAACTTTTATTAAGTATTCGAAGAGGAGATTATCAGAAGTCGGATGGAACCTATCGGGATGAATTCTATGAGATTTTGAAGGAATATGAGAAAAAGCTGGATTATGCCGCAGAAAATACCAGTCTTCCTGATGAACCGGATATGGATAGGGTACAGGAATACGTCATGTCAGTAAATGAGAAGGTGATTAGAGATGAAATATAAGGATTTTGAGGGAACTGTGGAAGAATTGGTTCTTTTAAAGTTAAAGGAAATAGAAGAAAAGGAACAGGTAAAGGTTTTGCATGCCGTAGAGTCAGGAAGTCGTGCATGGGGCTTTGCTTCACCAGATAGTGATTATGATGTGCGGTTTGTTTATGTCAGACCAATGGAGTATTATCTAGGCTTACAGAGTAAGAAAGACTTTATTGAGTGGGAGCTGGACGAAACACTGGATATCAATGGATGGGATTTGAGTAAGGCGTTACAGCATTTTCATAAGTCAAATGCGACATTGTTTGAATGGTCTAACTCGCCAGTTGTTTATCAAACAACATCCAGGTGGAATGAGATAAAGGCGGTTTCCGAAAACTATTTTTCCTGTAAAGCAACCATGTATCATTATTATGGAACAGCACAAAAGAATTATCAGGAATATCTGACAGAAGAAATGGTTAAGTATAAGAAATATTTTTACGTATTACGTCCGCTTCTTGCCTGTAAATGGATTGAGAAAAAAACATGCCCGCCGCCAGTATTATTTAAAGAGCTTGTTGAAGAGGTATTGGAGCCAGACATGAAGCCTGTGATTGAGGAACTTGTTCAGCTTAAGATGCAAATGAAAGAGGCAGAAAAAGGAAGAAGAATTGACAAAATAAATCATTACATAGAAGAGAATTTGTCGTATTATAAAAGAACGATAGAAGCAATGAAGGATGATCGAAATGCAGATTGGAAGGAACTAAATCAGCTCTTTTACAGGCAGCTTTTGCAATAACATCAAAGAGAGAAAGGGAGTAGGAAAATGGCAATGCAATATACAGTCTTTGATTTCATCCTCTATATATTAGTGTATTCTTTTTTAGGATGGGTGTTAGAGGTAGGTTATCTTGCGGTAAAGGAGCGGAGATTTTGCAATGTTGGTTTTATCAACATGCCATTTTGCATGACCTATGGCATTACATTCAGTATTCTTATGGTGGTATTACCAACCTTGGATAAGAATTATGTTCTGCAATTTATTATGACGATGGTTGTTGTGGCGGTTGTTGATAATCTGACTGGGTTAATCTTAAAGCGTATCAGCCGCGAACAACTTTGGAAGGACGACACGAACAAGGCTTTCTCAGGTAATGGGCGTGGTATGGTGATTTCGTTGCTGATTGCAGCAGGTTATTATCTGGTGTATCTGATTATTCATCCATTGATGCTTGGACTGGTGTATCTGATTCCTGACATTGCTGTCAGAATTGTTGTTTATACATCGATTGTTTTACTGGTTCTGGATTATGTGAGTGCATTACTTGCCGTTCATTATGGTAATGTAAGGCTTCTGAAGAAGAATAGGCTGAATGCGGCAAGAAAAAATCTTGGTAATCGAATCAATGATGCGATTTGGGGACGATTGCAGAAAGCATATCCCGGTATCCGTGAAATGGATGAGGAAGAAAGGGCAGGCATTGTTTTTGCAAAGGGAATCTGCTTTGATAAACTAATCTGGGTGTTCCTGATATCAGCTCTTTTAGGTGATATTATTGAGACATTTTATTGTCGTCTTGTTGGTGGAACTTGGATGAACCGTTCCAGTGTATTGTATGGTCCATTCAGCTTCGTATGGGGATTTGGTGCAGTTCTTCTAACAATTACTTTGCAGAAACTGGCAGGAAAAGAAGATAGACATGTATTTTTTGCAGGCTTTTTCATAGGCGGTGCGTATGAATATATGTGTAGTGTATTTACGGAAATCGTATTTGGAACGGTATTTTGGGATTATAGCCATATGCCATTGAATATCGGAGGACGTACCAATGTATTGTTTTGTATGTTCTGGGGAATTCTGGCGGTAGCCTGGGTGAAAGTCGCTTATCCACCGATGAGCAGAAGCATCGAGAAAATACCACCTGTTGCAGGAAAGGTTATAACATGGATTGTAATTCTGTTCATGGTCTGTAACGGAGTTCTGACTGCTGCGGCAATGATAAGATATACCGCACGTCAGACAAATCCCGAACCGCAGAATGCAATCGAGCAGTTCCTGGATGAACAGTATGACAATGAATTGGTTGAGAGAAGATGGCCAAATATGGTCGTAACAGAATAAAAATATGCAAAAAAAGGTGTTGCCTAAGCAACACCTTACATCATCAAAAAATTCAGGGAGCCGGTAGGATTATCGGTTCCTTTTTCTAATAGCATGACTAATGCTTCGATTGTTTCTTCAATTTCTTCTTTGGTAGATGGCGTGATGGTATTATCGAATTTGACCGCCAATACAATCAGAACAATTTCTGCCAAAGCAGCAGGCTTGTCAAAATGAATTTCACCAAGTTCAATCCCCTGTTTTATGATTTCTGTTAAAGCAGGCTTCATTTCCTGTATCAAATGACTTAAATATTTCTGATGCAAAAAGGATTTTTCCTGAACGTTGGTTGTTACGGTAGTATTCTTCTGGCTTAAGAATTCGGAAGAAGAATTACGGCATGCCTGAAAAATCATTGCCATTCTGGTAAAAGGTGGGATAGAAGTCTGGCTTGCAAGCTGTCTTGCCGTTTCCAAAGGCATTTCGTAGCTTCTGGCAATCAGAGCCTCTAAGATAGCTTCCTTTGAAGGGAAGTAGTAATAAATACTGCCCTTTCCAATTCCGGCAGTCTGCGCAATTTCACTTACAGAAATAGTCTGAATGTTCTTATTTTCCAACAGCTCCTGGAGAGCATCTAATATCTTATTATATTTTTCCGTACTTGGCATAGAATAGCCCTCCTATTTAAATCAATAACAATAAGGGTAGATTTTATTAGTATAACACGTCTGACAAAAAAGATTCAATTGTGAATAATGTTAGAATTCTAAAAATTTTTGAAATGAATTTTAGTTGAAATGTCATTGACCGCTGGTCGAAAAAATGGTAATTTATTAGAAAAGGTAATTCGACCGATAGTCGAAAATGTAAAACTTAAGTAAAAGAGGAGGATTATTATGACATATGCAGAGTTCTTTGCAGAAATAAAGGGAAAATTTCTGGAGGCAGATATCAGCGATGTTCAGGAGCATCTTGCTTACCAGTTTAATATTGTTGGTGAAGGAAGCGGAATCTTCTATGTAGAAGCTAAGGAAGGTAAGCTTTATGTAGAACCATATGAGTATTATGACAGAGATGCAATGTTTACCGCAACAGCAGAAGTCTTTATGAAAATCGCAGAAGGAAAGCTTGATCCAATCGCAGCATTTACGATGCAGAAGCTTAAAGTAGAAGGAAATATTGATAAGGCGTTAAAGCTTAAGAGCCTGATTGACAGCAAGAGATAGTACATAATCTAGAAAGGTAGAGGGCGATATGAAACTTTTAAAGGTAGCAGCGGTGCTTGGAGGTATCGCAGTAGCAAGTGTTGGAGAATCTGCTTATTTTTATCAGAGAACCATGAAGCGTAATAATGCCAAGGTAGAGCGTACCATTAAGATGGCAGGAACAGACTGGTCACAGTATCAGGAGATGTTACAGACCAGAAAGAAATACTTTTTGAAGCAGCCACATGAGGATGTTTATGTGCAGTCAAGGGATAAATTAAAGCTTCATGCAACCTTTTTCCCAAGAGAAGATAAGAAAAAGGTAGTGATTGGTTTCCATGGATATACCAGTCAGGGAATGAGCGATTACATAGGTCTGTCTGATTATTATATGAAGAATGGCTATAGCATGCTTTTACCGGATGCCAGGGCGCATGGAAAGAGTGAAGGTGATTATGTAGGCTTTGGCTGTCTTGACAGATGGGATGCTTTGGAATGGATTAAGTGGGTTATTAAGGAATGTGGCGAGGATGTTCAGATTCTGCTTCATGGTACTTCCATGGGTGGAGCTACCGTTTTAATGACAAGTGCATTGAATCTGCCAAAACAGGTAAAGGGTGTTATTTCGGATTGTGCGTTTACATCTCCGAAGTATGTATTTACCCATGTTTTGAATCATATGTATCATTTACCAGCCTTTCCGGTTATTCAGATTTCGGATTGTGTGAACAGAAGAAAAGCAGGATATGGTATGGATGAATGTAATGCTGCAAGAGAAATCAGAAAGACAAGAATTCCTGTTTTGCTGATTCATGGTGATGCAGATACCTTTGTACCAGTCAGCATGTGTCATGAGATTTATAATAACTGTATTGCGCCAAGAAAGAAACTGATTATTAAGGGTGCAGCGCATGCAGAAAGCTATTATAAGGATACCAAGGCTTACGAGGCAGCATTGGATGAGTTTACGAAAGGGGCAATAGAGTAATGAAGACAAGAAAGGGATATCCGGTTTATCCGTTAACAGTAGCACAGAAATTCCACACCTACTATATGAACTTCTGTCCAAAGAAGGAGGTTCTGAATATCGGAACGAGCCTTACGATTGGAACAGAGATTGACTTTGAAGAGTTAAAGAGAGCGATTTATAAGGCTTGTGAACGATGCGAATGTATGAGAGTGCATTTCGCAAAGGATAAGGACGATACCTGGTATCAGTATGTAGTCGATGAATATGATAAAGAGGTTGAATTTGTTGATTTCACAAGCACAACCATGGAAGAAGCACAGGTAACCATGCGTAAGTGGACTTCCGTTCCTTTTGAGAGAGAAGATTCTTTCATGAACCGAATTGTTATGATTAAGATGCCGGATGGATTTAGTGGAATCTATCTTCTGGTAGACCATATGATTATGGATGCGCAGTCTTTAATCTGTTTCTTAAAAGACATTATTGAGTTATATTGTAATGCGAAATATGAAGGTGTTCCTTATCCGAAAGAAATGGCATCCTATATTGAGCAGGTGAAGAAGGATTTAGCATACGAAGCCGGAAGTAAGGCAAAGGAAAGAGATGCAGAATTCTTCCATAAATTAATTGAAGAGTCTGAGCCGATTTTCAATGGTGTAGACGGTAGCCGTCTCTTAGATGAGCAGAGAAAACGTGATAATAACCCGAACACAAGAGCTGCTATCAATGTAACGGATTCCGTTGATTCAGAATTAGATATTTTCCATTTAGAGGAAGAGCCGACCAGACGCTTAATGCAGTTTTGTGAAGAGCAGCATGTATCACTGACCTGTTTGTTATTGATGGGAATTCGTACTTATTTCCAGAAGAAAAATGGCAATGATGATGTATCGGTAAATACAGCAATCGCTAGAAGAGCGACCTTGATGGAGAAGAAATCTGGTGGAACAAGAATCCATTCCTTCCCATTCAGAACGATTTTGTCTGAGGATAAGACTTTCTTAGAGGGAATCTATCATATCCGTGATTTGCAGAATGAGATGTTCCGTCATGCTAATTTTGACCCGGTTGAGTATTTTGCATACCGTAGCAAGACCTATCCTGCAACAAGAGGAACAACATACGAACCAATGTCACTGACTTATCAGCCAATGACATTACAGGAAAAGGGCTTGGATAAGCTTGGTGATATTAAATATAAGACTGTATGGTATCCAAATGGTGCAACGACACAGGGAATGTATCTGACTGTTATGCACAGACCGGAGGATAACGGACTTGACTTTAATTTCGAGCACCAGATTAAGGCATTTTCAAGAGAAGAACTGGAATATTTTTATTATTATTTATGCCGTATCATGTTCAAGGGTATTGAGAACCCGAACTTAACAATCGGCGAGATTATGAAGCTTGTATAAAAGGGAGGATAATGATTATGTTAGAGCAGTTAAAAGAGATTATTGTTAATTACGTAGAGGTAAATCCAGAGGACATTACACCAGAATCCAGATTTATGGAGGATTTAGGATTCAATTCCTTTGATTTCATGAATATGCTTGGTGAACTGGAAGATGCCCTTGATATTGAAATTGAACAGCAGGAAGCAGCAAATATCAGAACCGTGCAGGAAGCAGTAGAGTATCTGGAAGGACTTAAGAACTAAGTCATTGGGAGGGCATTATGAAAGTTTACAGTACGATTAAAGAGATTATCGTTACGTCAGAAGCTGTTTATGGAGCAGAGGATGCAGTTCGTTATAAGGTTGGTAAGGATGAGATTGAAGCAAAGTCTTATACGGATTTGAAGACAGATAGTGATAGCTTTTCCAAAGCATTGGAGAGTCTTGGAATTGTAGGACAGCATATTGCGTTATCAGGAATGACATCTTATACATGGCTTGTTACTTATTTTGGAATCGTAAACAGTGCAAGTGTAGCAGTTCCGCTTGATGTTTCACTTCCGGTTGATGACTTTTGTGAGCTTGTGGATCGTTCTGACGCAGTGGCACTGGTTCTTGACGATATGAGAGCAGATGTGGCAGCTGTGGTGAAGGAACGTTGTCCGAAGTTAAAGTATCTGATTTCCATGCAGAGTCAGGAAAGCAATGAGAACGTATTGTCATTTTCACAGTTGATTAGAGAAAATGCAGGCAGTTTTGATGCAGAGATTGACCCGGAAACACTTTGTACCATTATGTTTACCTCGGGAACAACAGGAAAGAGCAAGGGCGTTATGCTTACACAGCGCAATCTTGCGGAGAATGCAACCAGTCTTGATATGAAGATTGAGCCAAGAAATGTATTGTTATCCGTACTTCCGATTCATCATGCATATTGTCTGAGTATGGACATTTTAAAGGGAATTTCCCTTGGCGGAATTATCTGTATTAATGATTCTTTACATAGAATGGCAAAAAATATCAAGCTTTTTAAACCGAACATGATTTTGATGGTTCCATTGATGATTGAGACTTTTGCCAAGAAGCTTGAGGATGCCGTTGGAATCCCACCAGAATATATCAAGAAGGAAGTATTCGGAGAGCAGTTCCATACGATTTGCAGCGGTGGTGCTTACATGAATCCGGAATATCTTGACTTATTTGCCAAGTATGGTATTACCATTTTGCAGGGATATGGAATGACAGAATGTTCACCGGTTATCAGTACAACAGTAAGCTGGAATATTAAGAAGGGTACTGTAGGACAGCTGCTTCCAAACTGTGAGGCAAAGGTTGTGGACGAAGAGTTATGGGTTCGCGGCAGTAGCGTTATGATGGGCTATTATAAAATGCCAAAGGAAACAGAAGAAACCTTACAGGATGGCTGGCTTAAGACTGGTGACTTAGGTTATGTGGATGAAGAAGGTTTTGTATATTTAACAGGACGTAAGAAGAACCTGATTATCACAAAGAATGGGGAGAATGTATCACCGGAAGAAATCGAGAATAAGCTGAGCGAGGCTAGACTTGTGCAGGAGATTTTAGTGCGTGAGAAGGAAGGCGTAATCGAAGCAGAAATCTTCCCGGATTATGAGTATGCACAAAATCATCAGATTACGGACATCAGAGCAGCATTACAGGTTCTTGTGGATGAATATAATAAGGATGCGCAGAGCTTTAAAAAGGTATACAGCCTCATTGTAAGGGAAACGGAATTCCCTAAGAATGCAACAAGAAAGATTAAGAGATATTAGTAATATAAAAAACCGGACAGTCACAGAGAATGTGTGATATGTCCGGCTTTTTTGTGCGTACACTGAAATAATGAAAAATGTTTCGAGTGCGATGCTCCAGTAGCGTGAGAATTTAAGATGGATGAAATGCTAAGAAATCAGAAAATAAAAGATAAAACAAAAAAATAACTGCTTATATCGGAAAATGTGTTATAATAAAAGTGTATGAGTAAAAGTAAATCATTTTTGAAGAATTGTATAAGGAGCGGGAAAAAATGAAAGAGGTATTGTTATACAAGAATTATACTTCTATAGGTGATGTTTGTGCAGTTGCGGTATGTGTAATATGCTGGGTGCTTGCAGGATCAACGTATATTATAAAGCAAAAGAACTTAAGAATTTTTCATTTATCAAATTTGTTAGTGTGCGTAGCTTCTATTTGTAGCATTATATATCATACCTTGATAGGAAAAATGCAGGCAAGTACCGTCATGTGGGTGTATTTTTTCCGAAGTGTTTCCTATGTATCATTGATATTGACATTTGTACTTTTTGTTACTTATCTGGAGAATTTTGTTCAATTATCGGAAGGCAAAAGGCGTCTTGTCAGTACTTTGAAATATGTTGGTGTTCTGTTTTATGTATCATTTGAAATCGCGGCACCAATGACAAAATTAGGTTTTTATATTGACGATAATCTGAACATATCCCAGAATTATCACTGGCATGTATTTTGTGCATGCTGTATTTTCTATGTTGGCATTAAGTTGGCGATTATGAATGTAAAGAAGAAAAAGTTTATTACCAGGATATATCAATGTATTCGAAATGTTATGCTGATATCCGTTTTGTTTATTGTGATACAAAGTTATTATCAGTCAACATCTCTTCTTTGCATTACTTTTGTATTTCCTATTTTAGAGGCATTGTTTTTGTTTCATTACAATGCATTTGACGCGGAAACGGGTACCTTGGATGCAAAAGCCTTTTATGGATATATCAATGAACTGAGAAACAGTAAATTTACGATGATTTATTTACATTTGAAAGAGCCAAAACCGGAGAAAATGCAGGATTTAGCAGAAGAATTCTATCATTTTAACGAGAAATACTTTAAAAAGCCATATACCTTCCATATACGGGATAATCAGATGATATTGATTATACAAGATTGTAATAGGGCGGACGAAAAAATACCGATTTTACTGGAAGATTTTGCGAAGTTATATGATAAATATCAGATGGATTTTAAGATTATTATTACACAGTCTTATGATAGTATGACTTCTGGACAAGAATATATTCAATTAGTGGAATTCGTGGAAGAAAAGGTAGAATTAAACACCGTCTATCTATGTCAGGAAAAGGATGTAGAAGCTTATAAACGAGCTGCGTATATTCTCAGTGAATTGAGAGATATTCATGAAAAGGATGATTTGAATGATGAAAGGGTTCTGGTATATTGCCAGCCGGTGTTGAATACGCAGACGAATGCTTTTACTACGGCAGAAGCATTGATGCGACTAAAACTTCCGGAAATCGGTCTGGTTTTCCCAGAACAGTTTATTCCATTAGCAGAGAAATATGACCTCATTCACAGTCTGAGTAAGATTATTCTGAATAAGACCTGTAAGCAGATGAAGATGCTGGAGAAAAAAGGATATTTTATGGAACGTATTTCTGTAAATTTCTCTGTTCGTGAACTCCGGGATAAGAACTTTTGTCAGGATGTTATGGAGATTATTGAGAAAAATGGCATAGAATATCAAAAGATTGGAATCGAATTAACGGAAAGCAAGAATGAACGGGATTTCGAAAACATGAAAAATGTTATGGATAAGCTCCGCTCTCATGGAATGAAGTTTTATCTGGATGATTTTGGAACCGGTTATTCGAATTTTGAAAGAATTATCGGTTTGCCGATTGATACCATTAAATTTGATCGTTCGTTGACCTTGCTTGCTGGCAAGGATGAGGAATCCAAATATATGGTAGGAAGCTTTTCAGATATTTTCAAGAAGTCACATTATCAGGTGCTTTTTGAAGGTATTGAAGATGAAGAGGATGAACAAAGATGTCAGGAAATGCAGGCAAATTACCTGCAAGGCTTTAAATATTCTAAGCCGATACCAATTGAACAATTAGAAGATTTTGTACCGAAAAAGGCTCCGTCAAATTAAGACGGGGCCTTTTCGGTACATACGCGGGATGCAATAGGTTTTCCATGGTAATTTTGCCTTTAAAGGCCATTAAAAAATTTGTCCAAAATGCCTTTTGAAATTAATACGAAAAAAAGTATAAAATAAATTTACATAATAAATAGGAAAGGAAAGGTGTTTCTATGAAAAGGGTAAAATCAGCTTGTATTATTCAGACATTACATTTTATGTTAAAGGATGGTGTAGGTGAGGAATATGCCAGAATGCTTGTTAAGGAAGAGGTAGAACGTTATAAGCATCAGCTTGACAGAAACCACACACAGTATAAGATTCTTGCAGAGAATGAACAAAGTGACGGTTCTGTCATAATAGAAATAAAGAAGCAGTACAATACTTCACCGGTTGGAAATTATTTGGACTAGACAACGGTAAGACAGGCTCAGTAATCTGTAAGGATTTCTGAGCCTGTTGTTATATTTACCTAGTTCAAGTTACGATACTGTATTGGTGTCATATTGAAAGCCTTTTTAAACACTCGGATGAAGTGTTCTGCATTTGGATAACCAATGGCATAGGAGATATTTTCTACCGTCATATTGCCATTTTTTAATAAGGTCTTGGCGCGCTTTAAGCGAACCTGAGTAACATGCTCTCCGAAGGTCTTACCGGACTTATCTTTGATGTACTTGGAGATGTACGGTGTGGAGAGATGGAATACATTTGCCATATCTTCCAGAGTAACGGTCTGGTAATTTGCCTGGATGTAGTTGAGCATCGTAATCAGACGGTCATCCTTTACATTCTCGTCATTCTGTATCTGAGGAAGCTTATTCACGGCTACTACAAGTGCGTGAATAGAAGCTTTGATGATATCTTCATCCGTTCCGGCACCCCAGTAGGATTTGCCATTGCAAAGAATACCAACGAATGCCATTGCTTTGGAAGAAGAACCCTTTGACAGCGCATGTTCCTCATAGACAGATAACTCATAGCTGATTCCGAAGTACTGCTTGATGGTATTGCTTACTGCATCAAGACGGCCGTTTCCGTTTGCATCAACAATGGTCTTTTTCTCACCACATGCGATGGTAGCCTCAGCCATGATACCATTTTCCTGACGGAAATGACAGTCGGTAATGGTGAAGTTTGGGGTGTAATTTATATAGTTTTCGGTAAAGATTTCATATACCCATTGTGGAGAAAGCTCCTTATGTTCCTCGTCAGAAACCTGCTTTACAGCATAACCCACTTCTTCTCTCATTTTCTCAGGAACAGAGATAGAGAAGTTCTGCTTTAAGATATAGGAGATGCCGCCCTTGCCGGACTGACTGTTGATGCGGATGACATCGGCATCGTAGGTTCTTCCAACGTCAACAGGATCAATTGGCAGATAAGGAACGGTCCAGGATTCATCCTGCTTTTCTTCACGCCATGCCATACCTTTTGCAATAGCATCCTGATGAGAGCCGGAAAAGGCGGTAAATACCAAATCACCGGCATAAGGCTGTCTCTCATAGACACGCATCTTGGTCAGGCGTTCGTATGCTTCACGAATAACAGGCATATCTGCAAAGTTAAGTTCAGGGTCGATACCATAGGAGAAGAGATTCATGGCAACGGTGATGATGTCTACATTTCCGGTACGTTCTCCGTTTCCAAATAAGGTTCCTTCCACACGGTCAGCCCCTGCAAGGATACCAAGCTCGGCATCACTGACGCCACAGCCACGGTCGTTATGCGGATGGATGCTAAGAATCACATTGTCGCGGTACTTCATATTTTTGCTGATGTATTCGATTTGAGATGCGAATACATGCGGCATGGCAGTTTCTACGGTAGCAGGAATATTAATAATTGCCTTATGTTCAGAATCCGGCTGCCATACATCAAGAACGGCATTGCAGACATCTAACGCATAGTCAACCTCAGTGCCATGGAAGCTTTCCGGGCTGTATTCGAAGGAGAAGTTACCGTCAGTTTCTTCGGCAAGCGATTTTAACAGAGCAGCACCATCAATGGCGAGTTGCTTAATCTGTTCCTTATCCTTTTTGAATACCTGTTCTCTCTGAGCAACAGAGGTGGAGTTGTATAAATGAACAACCGCACGCGGTGCACCCTTAAGAGCCTCGAAGGTCTTGCGGATAATATGTTCCCTTGCCTGTGTTAATACCTGAATGGTAACATCATCAGGAATCATATTTCGCTCGATTAAGGCACGGATAAAATCGAATTCTGTTTCTGAAGCGGCAGGAAAACCAACTTCAATTTCTTTAAAACCAATCTTTACTAAGAGCTGGAAGAATTCAAGCTTTTCCTCTAATCCCATTGGCTCGATTAATGCCTGATTACCGTCTCTAAGGTCAACAGAACACCAGATAGGAGCCTTTTCTATATAATCTTTTTTTACCCAGTCAAAGCTGTCAACTGGAGGCAGAAAATACTGTCGTTGATATTTTTTCACATTTTTCATAATCATCCCTCTTTTCATGCAGATTAAAATAAATCAATATTGATGATATTATTTTACTACGGAAAATGACATAATAGAATGATTATATTTAATCTATTTTATTGATGAAATTTAAGATGCATTCCTAAACAATCTATTAT
>CAYUKO010000059.1:0-22250 GCA_964445375.1 uncultured Roseburia sp. | reverse complement strand
ATTTTCATTTGTATCTATCCCTGCCATTTTCTTATAGTTATTATCTATCAAGCACTGTACATATCTTGCAATTTCTGTAGTGCTTTTTAGTCCTTCTTTTTCCAGATTAATGGGTTCGCCTATTGCCATTTTTACTTTCGCTGGTTTTAGTTTATGATAACGCTCATAGCACTCTTCGGTATTGTAAAAGGTGATTGGTACAATATCTACACCTGATTTCGTTGCAAGCTTCATACTTCCCGGCTTAAACTCTCGAATTCCCTCTTCTCTGGTTCTTCCACCCTCTGGAAATATCACCAAAGAATAGCCATTTTTAAGACGCTTAATTCCTTCTACGATAGCAGCCATAGATGCCTTTGCATCTTCTCTGTCTATGAAGATACATCCAATATCTGTGAACCATTTTCCAATAAAAGGCATCTTCTTAATTTCACTTTTTCCAATAAATACAATTGGTCTTTTTGTGTATGCAATCAAGATAAGACTGTCAAAATCGCTTCTGTGATTTCCTACGTATAAGAACGATCTGTCTTCCAAATCACAATTTCCCTCAAGTTTTACTTCAATGCCTAATATTTTCAGCATACGAGATGTCATTTTGTTCAATTTCTTATAGTTCAAATCGTATCCCAATTTCTGGTCTTTATATTTTATTTTGTTATAAAGTCTGGTTGGATATGAAGTTACGGTTTTTAGAAATACATAAACTGCCGCTAATACTGTTCGCATGAAACGCCTCCCTTGATGTCATTATTACCTATAAAAAGAATATTGTTTTTAATTATATTTGTCAATTAATACCTTAACCATACTAGAAATGAAAAAGAGATAGATATCTTGAACATAAATCCAAAATATCTATCTCAATTATTCGTTAGGAAACTACTTTAGTACAAAGCTCTTTTCCGTAGCTCCGTTCTTTTAGAAGGATCAAGTCAAATTAATTATACTTTGCCCAGCTTCCATTGTTATAAATCATATTAAATCCTTCAATAGTAAGATCACCAGTCTGTGTTCCATTACCATTGTTAAAGATAATATATTCTGCATCTTCTGGAACTTCGATACCATATACGCCGCTGTCTGAACCTGTCATCTTCTCGCCAGGCCATGTTGTCATCTTTGTATCGCTGTCACTCCAGTAATATGCATATACTTCGCTCCAATTATTTGTGTTCTGATAGAAGATATTTCCTTCAACTGGATCTTCTCCACCGCCATTATAATCTGACCAGCTTCCATTGTCGTAAACCTTATCTGCTCCAGCAAGAGTCAAATCATCTGTCTGTGTTCCACTTCCATTGCTGAAAATAATATAGTCAGCATCAGAAGGAATTTCAACCTTATATACATTTCCACTATCATTTGACATCTGAACACCTGGCCATGTTGTCATTGCTTTATTGCTGTCACTCCAGTAGTAAGCATAGACGTTGCTCCAGTTGTTTGTATTCTTGTAATAAACATTAATCTTTGTAACTTCTCCGCCACCATCATAATCTGACCAGCTTCCATTGATATAAATCTTATCAAAGCCTTCAAGAGTCAAGTCATCTGTCTGTGTGCCACTTCCATTACTGAAGATAATATACTGTGCATCAGAAGGAATCTCTGCAGTATATTCATTATCTTTCACATTTGACATCTGAACACCAGGCCATGTTGTCATTGCTTCATTACTGTCACTCCAGTAGTAAGCATAAACATTGCTCCAATTGTCTGTATTTTTATAATAGATGCTCTCTTTTGTTACAATAGGGGTATACTTTGACCATGTGCCATCCTTATAAATCATGTCAAAGCCGTTAAGGGCTATATCATCTGTATTGGAATCGTTTCCATTTCCGAAAATAATATAGTCAGCATCAGAACGAATCTTAACACTGTATGTGCCATCACTGCCCTTTGTCATTTTCTCGCCAGGCCATGTTGTCATTCCTTTATCGCTGTCGCTCCAGTAATATGCATAAACAGTATCCCAATTATTCGTGTTGTCATAATAAACATTACCGTAAGTTACATCGATTTTACCATTATAGATTACTGCAATACCAGTTGAACCAATATAACCAGAAATGGTATCTTCTGTAACAGTCCATGTTGATCCTGTAATTTCATCTGTATAGGTACCTGGCTCTGTTGTGCTTCCACCGTTTGGTACAGTAACGCTGAAGTTTCCACCACTACCAGCTACGATAACAGCACCCTTCTGACGGCAAACAACAGCACAGTTATTTCCTGTTGTATAGTAGTCAGGCTGGCCAATCATTGCGTTATGGAAATGATTTACAGCTGCAACTTCTGCACTTGTAAAGTGAGTACTTCCCTTCTGTCCTGCATAAATAGTTTCTTTATAAGTAGATGATGGACGTGAGAAGTATAATGCTGTGATATCATTACGGCTTGCTGCTACTGCATAAGCACGGTCAATCACATTCTGACTCATACCATTAGAGTAATCTCCCTCCTGGTTATTAGACCATGTATCATGACTCTCTCCCCAGTAAATCAATTTGTCATTAGAAATACCACGTGCAGCCCAGTTTCCAAAAGCAGTTGGAGCGGTACCTGAATTAAATGCATTTCTAAGAGTAGTTCCATACACACTATCTGTAACGGTCAGATAATTTGTGTATTCTTTCATCAATCCTTCATTACCAGTGTCTCTATCATCCGGTCCTTTCAGGATTTCACCATAGTGATACAATCCCTGACTTGTTACTGCTGGCCAGAAATTAGAACCTTCACTTGGTAATGAAATATGCTTTGTTGTATCCCATCTGATACCATCAACGCCTAAATCTTTCAGTGAATTAATGTAATTAGCTACACACTGCTGAACATAGCTATGCTCGGTATTAATATCCGGCATACCAATATTTCCATAAGTAACATGATAACGATTCTTCCAATCAGTTGCAGGGAAATCCGGCTGATGCCAATACTGTGAATCCTTAAGATCACTCTGAATATTCGTATGATCTCCAGCAAGATGATTTGCAATAACGTCAACAATTACCTTAATACCATACTTATCAGCTTCCTGACAAAGTGAACGAAGTTCATCTACAGTACCAAGGTCATTTGTGCCTGCATAGAATCCAAGTGGCTGGTAAAGCCAATACCATTTTCCAGAACTAACACCTACCTGTGCAGGCGATGTCTGAACAGAAGTAAATCCTGCCTTTGCGATATTAGGAAGTTCAGCCTTTATATCATTATACTTCCAATTGAAGCAGTGTAAAATAACACCATCCTGTATCTCAGTTGCAAGTCCATAGTCATTAGCTGCTTGTGCTGTAACTGGTGTAACAACAAAACTTGTAAACACCACACAAAGAGCCAGAAAACTACTTAAAATTTTGGTTTTAATTCTTTGTTTCAAATTGTAGCTCATGTTTTCTCTCCTATAATTATGCAATAAAAACTAGTAAAAGAATGTTGGAAAGAACCTTAACTTAGAATAAAGATAAAGTTTGCACTATGATGCTATTGGAATTTACTAAAAAAGCTAAAGGTATTTTGGGTATTTATGCCCATTGATTTTATCTGAAAATCTCTTTAGTATGGTATTAGTAATTCACCCCCTTGTTGGTTTATTGCTTTTCAAAAATAACTTCCAACTTCCAAATTGCTGGTTTTAGTAAGAATTACTAATTTTTTAAAACGATTCTGGAATCGTTTCCAGCAAAATTCTTTGTTCAGAGTATATATTACCAAAATTTTACTGTCAAGTAAAAAAGACTAAAATTGGTTAAAATTACCTAAATTTATTGTCACTTTTCACTATTATGTCAATCCGTTATTTCACTCCAAAAGTATTTCGCTTATCCATCGGCGCTGAAAATAGCTTTCCAAGCCTTTGAACGCCTTCTTCTATCACTTCCCTTGAAGCATTCGTATAATTTAAGCGCATGGTATTTGCATTTCTTCCATCCGTGTAAAATGGATCACCAGGTACAAATGCAACTTTTTCCTGAATCGCTTTATCAAATAATGCTTTACTGCTTATTCCTTCCGGCAGTGTTGCCCATATGAACATGCCACCCTCTGGTCTGGTAAAGGCAACATCTGTCGGAAAATAGTTTTCCATTGCCTTTATCATCGTTTCACACTGTTCCTTATATAAATATCTTATCTTTTGTATGTGTTCTTGTAACTTATTATGTATTACATAATCCCATAAGCAATACTGTGCAAAGATATTAGAATGTAAATCAGCAGCTTCCTTTGCCGTATTGATGTATTTCCTTAATTTTTCATCCTTTATGATCATAAATCCAAGACGCATTCCCGGTGTAACTGTTTTGGAAAAAGTTCCAAGAAGAATGCTTTCCTCTAAACCATCCTTACTGATATATCCTCGAATCTGTCCATCAAAGCTCAATTCGCCATAAGGATCATCCTCTACTAAAATGCAATGATATTTTCTTACCAGCTCTAATACCGCTTTTCTCTTTTCCTCAGAATAAGTCAAACCTGTAGGATTCTGGAAATTCGGAACAACATAAGCGAATTTCACGTTTCCTGCCTTCAGAATCTCTTCCAACCTGCCAATATCCAGACCTTCTTCTAAAAGCGGTACTCCATGAAACTTCGGTTGATATTGTGAAAATGCCTGAATCGCTCCAAGATATCCCGGCTCTTCGATTGCTATGCTGTCTCCCTCATTAATCAATACCTTTCCAATCAAATCAAGTGCCTGTTGAGAGCCGGTGGTAATAATGATATCGTCCGGCTGAACATCTAGGTGATACTGTTTCTGATACTTTTGGGCAATATACTCTCTCAATCCTAATAATCCAGCTGTTGTTGCATATTGAAAAACACGGCTTCCATAGTCCGTAACTACCCTGTCCATAGACTCCTTTAATGCTTCCTGCGGAAAAGAAATTGGATTCGGCAATCCACCTGCAAATGAAATTACATCATCACTCTCCGCTGCTTTTAAGATTCCTCTGATAAAAGATGGTGGTGTCTGTTTGATTCTCTGTGATACGATATTATCCATGAATATCCCTGCCTTTCTACATATAAATTGTTAAATTTCTTCCTATCATACACTTGAAAGTGTATGCATACAATTGTAAAATTGTATGCAAGACAATCTTTTTAATCATTAGGAAATTGCTGTAACGCTTTTGCGAAAGGAGCACCCCATGCCCGTAAACTCGTTTGATAACTACCCTATGAGCTGGAAACCAACTCTTAAAAATACCAAAAAACCAATCTATATCTACCTTGCAGATACTCTAGAGGAAGATATTCTAAACGGAACATTAACACCTGGTACAAAACTGCCGCCACAGCGCGAACTGGCAGACTTTTTGGACATTAATCTAAGCACCGTAACAAGGGCCTTCAAGCTTTGCGAACAAAGAGGGCTTATTTGCAGTGTTGTCGGCAATGGAACCTATATTTCCTCAGATGCTGCCTCTAACAGTATGCTTATGCTGAATAATCCCAATCAGAATATTATTGAAATGGGCGCTATTCTGCCTCATCCAGAATTTAACAAGCACGTTTCCTCCTATTTACAGACTATGGCAACAGAACCCGATTTCTACAAGCTTTTACAGTACGGAAATATTGAATACGATGATTTACAGATTAAAGCTGCCTGTAAATGGCTTTCTTACTTCTCTCTTTCTTCGTCCAGAGAGCATATTTTGTTCAGTGCCGGAAGTCAGAACGCTATTTTTGCAACGCTTGCTGCTCTTTTTCAGTCCGGTGATCGTATTGCAACTATGCCAACCACCTATCCTGGAATCAAAGTGGCAGCCAAGATACTTGGTATTCATCTGGTGCCTCTTCATCTGGAAAATGGCAAAATAACAGAAAATGTTCTGCAATATGCCTGCAAAACCCAGAATGTAAAGGGCTTTTACTTTATTCCTGATTTTAATAATCCTACATCTGAATTATTATCCATAGACGAAAGAAAGTTGATTGCCTCTTTTTGTGAGCAAGAAAAGATTCCATTTGTAGAAGATGCCATTTACACTCTTTTTATGCCGAGACCTCTGCCACCTATTTCGTCCTTTGCACCAAATCAGGGCATCTTTATCTCAAGTACTTCCAAGGTACTTGCTCCTGGACTTCGTCTGGCTGTGCTTCATTGCCCAACCACCATACGAAACAGTATAAAAGAAAGTCTTTATGCCATGCAGATATCAACACCGGCCCTGCTTGCGCAGCTTTTCACCAGAATCATTCTCTCCGGACAATTTGAAGAAATCCGCAGACTGCGCATTGAGGATTTAGAAAAGCGCAATCAACTATTTGACGAAACAATAAAAGACTGCGAAAACACGGGAGATTTCCACAGTCCGATTCGTTGGATTCAATTGCCACCTGATAAGTCTCCATCACAGTTTGAAACGTTGGCATTGTCCCATAACCTTCAGGTATACGGTGCCGACCGCTTCACCGTAGGCTCTGAACCTGTGCCAAATGCCATTCGCGTCTCCCTTATATCCACAGAAAAAATGGAGGATTATCAAGAAGGGTTAGATATACTGCGAAAGCTGCTTTTTTAGTACAGAAAAAGACTGTGAAAAACACGCTTGAGATTTTCACAGTCTTTTATCTACTTAAAAGTCTACTTCTGTTCCGTAATAAACACAATTAAATAATCTTTCCATAGTTGCAGGATCAATCTCTCTTGGATTTGAACCCGTACAAGCATCTCCTACTGCAAGCTCGGAAATCTTAGCAATTTTTTCTTTGAATTCATCCTCAATGATACCGAATTCCTTTAAGGTCTTTGGTATATTCATCTGTACATTGAAGTCATCAATCTTCTCACAAAGGCTATTGATCAATGCCTGTTCTGATGTTCCAGCAAGCCCCATTCTACGGGCAATCTCCGCATATCTATGAGCCGCTACTTTGTCTTTTGCATTATACTTGATTACATATGGAAGGTACATTGCATTTGCACATCCATGAGTAATATGTCCTGTTGAGAAAGCAGCTCCTGTCTTGTGAGCCATAGAATGTACGATACCAAGTAATGCATTAGAAAACGCCATACCAGCCAGACACTGTGCATAATGCATCTCTTCTCTAGCCTTCATATTTCCTCTATAAGATGCTGGCAGGTAATCAAATACCATCTCAATTGCCTGCAAAGCTAACGGGTCTGTAAAAGCGCAGTTTGCTGTCGATACATAAGCCTCAATAGCATGTGTTAACGCATCCATACCTGTATAAGCAACCTGCTTTGCTGGCAGTCCTTCTACTAATTCCGGATCAACAATAGCAACATCCGGTGTAATATTAAAGTCAGCAAGTGGATATTTTACGCCTGTCTGATAATTGGTAATAACAGAAAATGCGGTTACTTCTGTTGCTGTTCCTGAAGTTGTTGGAATCGCTGCAAACTTCGCTTTCTGTCGTAACTTCGGGAAGTTAAACGGAATGCATAACTCTTCAAAAGTAACATCCGGGTATTCGTAAAATGCCCACATTGCTTTTGCTGCATCAATAGGAGAACCTCCGCCCATAGATACAATCCAATCCGGCTCAAAAGCACGCATTGCCTCTGCACCTTTCATAACAGTTTCTACAGATGGATCTGGCTCAACACCTTCAAATAATTCAACTTCCATTCCACCTTCTTTTAAATAATTAATTGCTTTATCAAGAAATCCCTGACGTCTCATAGAACCGCCACCGACTACTATAATTGCTTTCTTTCCTCCTAAGTTCTTTAATTCCTCTAAACACCCTTTTCCATGATAAACGTCTCTTGGTAATGTAAATCTAGCCACTTCGTTACCCCTTTCTTTTGCCAATTCTTAATGATTTTTAATTTTACTTCTTCTACATTATAGTTTACATAAAACTATATTATGTCAAAAGCTTGTAACTAATTATACAAGAAAATATTCTAAAACTCAATGATTTTGTGCAAAATTTCCAATCCTTTTTCCGGCTCTTCAAAAAGAGGGCTATGTGCCGAATTCTCAAAGGTATAGAATCCCTTACTTGGTGCATTTAATTGCTCATAATATTCTTTCTGCAGAGAATAACAGCACGTATAATCATACTTTCCTGCTAAGAAATAAATCGGTATTTCAATTTCTTTGATTTCTTCAAAAGCATTAAATTTCTGAGAATCCTTCGCTACCTGCGAATTCTGCGCAAATATCTTTCCTCGCCAAATATTGATTCGTTCCGTAAGTGAATACGCTGTACACCTTAATGATGGAAAGAAGATACCTGTAATCACGGATTTCATATTTCTTGCTGTTCCCACGCCTAATTCATGCATAGCAGTATCACGTAACATCGAGGTAAAATACGTTTCATACATCTCATCGGACTCTCTGATTGGGCACTCTGCAAACTTCTTTACCATGCCCTCATTTCCTGCCATTTTATATTGCTCCAACATATAATTATAAGCTAAATACTCTGATTCACGCTGATTACAGTTCTGCGCCATGGCAATATATGCTTGATATAGCTCTGGATGCTGATGTACGGTATGTAATCCAATATAAGTCCCAAAAGAATGCGCCATCAGATATATCTTCTCCTGTTTAAAGCGTTCTTGAAGATATTCGGTTACTGCAACTACATCCTTTATGTATTGCTCTGTCGTCATGGTTGACGCATCTATCTTAGCATTGTAAGAAAGAGACGTTCCCCGATATTCGAAATAACAGACCACAAATTCTTCCTCTAAACCGGTAGGATATTCCTTCTCCAAAAAGTATTCTGGAATCCCCGGACCTCCGCCTAGAAACAGCAACACAGGCTTTGTCTCATCCTTTGCCACTAAAAACATTCCTAACGTTGTATCATTTATATCCAAAAACAGTTTTTCTGAAATGCAATTTCTACTCAACTAATATCTCCTCCAGCACATCTTCCCATTCAAAGTCCTTGGTAACATCTTTCATGGCAGCTATTGCTGCAATTCCATGCACCTTTGCCCACATTACAATGACACCGTATTTTATCCTTTCCACCGTCATTCCTTCATTTCTATATACCTGATAAGCCTTATCCTTATAGTACTGAAATGGCGCAAAATCCTCGTTATTTTCCTGCATTGATAAATCTATCCTGACACCTTGCTGCATAAAGAGAAAGTTATAATACTCTGGATTCTTTATGAAAAATAACACATACGCTTTTCCCATATTCAATATCACTAAAGGTGAGTCCTGATACTCTGTCTGCTCTACTGCCCCTTTTAAACACGCTAAAAGCTGCTCAGTTACAAATTCCTGCATGGCAGACACGAACTCATCCTTATTCGCAAAATGACTATATGGCGCTGCCTCACTTACACCACAACACGCCGCCAGCTTACGCAAGGAAAGTTTCTCGATTCCTACTTGCTGAACCATCCTGATACCAGCCTCTATCAATTCCTGTCTTAAATTACCATGATGATATGATTGCTTCATGCGTTCCTCCCTGATACATATCCAGAAATATAGCCCTTATCTTAACACTGTTAAGTTTAAAATAATATAACATTTCCTATTTGTCAAGAAAAGAACACTGATCAACAGACCAGTGTCCTTTTGCAATTTATTTTGAAGCTGAAAACATTTCATAGAACACTGGCTCAAAACCAGATTGAAATGCGACCTTCTGTGATTTAATATGGCTCTCTACCGTAGAATAAAATGGTAAGATTCCTCTTTCCAAAAGCCTTTCTTTCAATAGCGAAGTAACATAGGCACCGATTCCCTTGCCTTCTCCTTCCTTTGTCACATTGACTCCTACTTGCCACATTTTCTCTGTATCACGTGTTACACTTGCCATACCAAGAATTGTGTCATTTTCTACTGCGCAGACTGCAAGCATATCAGGAGTCCTTTCATCAAAGAGTAACGCCTCCCAAAAGCGATTATCTCCTTGAAATACCTTGATTTCTTCCCCTTCGTACCACTTTGTTTCAAATCTTTCCTGAACTTTAGGATAGCTTAAAACTGGAATATAGTGATGATGTGTATCCGTAAGCCTTTGACCATATTCGCTTAACTTCTCATGTATCATAATCAGATTTTCCGGCTCTGCAAGCCAAGTTCCTTTTGTCTCTTGGAATGTTTGCTTACACCACTCCAACATTCTCTCATCTGCCATAATCAGCAACTTTTCCCGATATACGGCAATTTTTAACATACACTCTTCTTCTCCGATGAATCTTGCACCCTGATTTCTTTTCCAAGGTCTGAAAATATTATCACTACTTTGTACTTCTTCTATCGGGCAATCATAATCCAGTGCTAACTGTTGCTCTAATATTTGTTTCATTTCTTCCTTTGTCATTGCTTCATCTCCTCAACTTATTTCTATATGACTTTTCCATTCGTTTCTCCATTACTTTTCTGCGCTCTTTTGCATATGCTTCTTCTTTTTGTAAATTCAAATACGTCTTCCATTGTTTTGGATTTAATTCCCCACTTTCCAGCGCAGCTCTAACTGCACATCCGGGTTCTGTCTTATGCTGACAATCAGAAAATTTACAACAGGCAATCAGCTTTTCAATATCTTCAAAAGATTTTTCTCTCCCCTCTCCGATATCTGAGACTATCAGCTTTCTCATGCCTGGCGTGTCAATAATATGTCCACCCCCTGAAATACTTTCGCCATTTGGCAGCTTTATTTCTTCTGGTAAAATGATACATTGCTTATAAGTCGTTGTATGTCTTCCTTGTGCATCCGCTTCACGAATTCTACCTGTAAGCATTTCCGTTCGTCCAAGCAAGGCATTTACAAAGGATGATTTACCAACGCCTGAAGAACCAAGCAATACTACTGTTTTTCCTTTCTTAAAATAAGGCGCAAGATCAAAAAAACCTTCACCCGTTACAGAACTGACACAGTAAACATCTACTCCTGATGCTATCTGACTCACTTGTGATAGATAGAAGTCCCTATCCTCGCAAAGATCTGCTTTTGTTAAAATAATAACTGGTATTGCACCACTTTGCCATGAAACTGCTAGATACCGTTCCAGCTTAGATATGTGAAAATCACGGTTGAGTGACATGGTAATAAAGACATAATCAAAATTCGCTGCCACCGCCTGATCCGGTAATCCTTGTGTAGCGTTCAAACGCATAAATACTGTTTTTCTAGGCAAAATCTCAATAATCTGGCTATCGCCATTTTCATTAAAATCAACACGTACCTCATCTCCAACAGTTGGAAAGTCAACAATATCTCTGGTATTATAGAAATTTACTGTTTTCAATCTTCCATAAAAGATTCCTTCCTCGGCATATAACTCATAACGCTCTCTATGAACTGCCATAATGGTTGCTATTCTTGTATTCATCTCGTAATTCATTCGTTTCTCCTTCGCTCTATGTGCTTTTCATTGTTTGGAAAATATAATAATGGATGTGATTGTATATGATTACGAGACAAAAAAAACGCGGTACTCAAAAGAATACCACGGTAAATAGACATTATAATAGAAATTGCATTATCTTTTATTCGAGGTAATCATATACAATCTTAAGTTTTTACTGTCTGTTCTTCTCATCATCATAAATAATTACCTCCTTTTCTTTTATAAAAGCAGCTATTTTACTAGCTGTATATTTTTCTCAGTTACGTTAACATACTATACCAATAACTTGTATATGTCAAGAAAAATATTCAGAAAAATTTCTTTATTTTTCTTCAATATAAATTTTATGCATTATTTCTTCATTTTCTGCATATCTTATATCAGATTTTATAATACATGAAATGTACTTGTCTTTCATACACGCACATATACTGGAGGTACCAATATCATGGAAATTTCTTTAAAAACGAAAAATACTTCACAAATTGCAGACAGAACAACGGGAGCCATTCTTACTCCACTGATTGCCTTTTCCGTCCCCATTATGCTTACAAATATTCTACAATTACTCTTTAACGCTGCGGATATTATCGTCGTCGGTCAGTTTGCTGATGCAAATGCCGTTGCTGCGGTAGGCTCTACCACCGTTATTATCAATTTACTGATTAATCTTTTCTCCGGCATTGCAATCGGTGCAACCGTTGTTCTTTCTACCGAAATCGGCTTAAAACGATCTGATACATCAACAACCGTTCACACTACATATGCTTTAGGAATCATATTCGGTATTGCCAGCGCTCTTAATCTACCTGACTATTTCAGGTATGGTCAACGTCGTACTGAATCTTTTATTAGTCATTGTATTTCATCTTGATGTAGCAGGTGTTGCTATTGCTACTATCATTTTCCAGCTGATTTCCGCTATTCTAATTACCCGGAAGCTACATAAAATAAAAGGAGACTTTCATCTTTCATTCTCACAGATTTGTCTGAAACGTGATAAAGTAAAGCGAATTCTTCAACTTGGCGTACCCTCTGGTCTGCAAAATTCCGTCTTTAACCTTGCAGGATTAACCATTCAAGGCTCTGTAAATTCATTGGGAACTATTGTTATTGCAGGTAACAGTGCTGCACAGAGTATCCATAGCTTTGCATTCCAAACCATGAACGCTTTTGGTCAGGGCTGTATGACCTTTGCCGGACAAAATTATGGTGCGAAAAAATACAACCGACTTAACAAAATCTTTCGTAGTGCTCTTATTTGTCAGTTTACATTAGGATTATGTATTGCCATACTCGCTTTAGTAGCAGCACCGACTTTACTTCGTATCTATCTGCCAAATGCCGCTGATGCTATCGCAGCCGGTGTCGTTGCATTACAAATGATGTTGATATTCTGCTTCCTTTCCGGTATGCAGGATAGTGCCTCTAATATGCTGCGTGGAATGAACCTGTCCGTATTGCCAATGATTATTACCATTATAGGAAATTGTGTTTTACGTGTCGGTTGGACTATGACTGTTTTTCCATGGGCCAAAGCACGCTTTGATACTCTTACTACCTTTCGCTGGCTCATGGCAGCATATCCGGTTACATGGGCATTCACCGCAACTGTGGAACTGATTATCTATGCTGTGGTTATGAAGAGTTTACATAAGGCTCAGTCTATCTGACTGAGCCCCCCTGTTTTTCACGAGACTATAAAGTTGTTACAACAAGAAACCAAATTACGTATGTAACCTTCTATACAGCTTACTTCCTGTCATATCGATTCGCCATCTTCTGACCATTCCTTTGTTCTTATACATCAGATAAGCATTATACAGATAGTCTCCAATCATAATTCCCATTAATGCAATTGCTGCGGTTCTCAACACATCGTAGTCCCATTTTACAAAAAAGAGAAACAATGGTTCCAAACAATGCTGCATGAAAAGAGTAACCAAACAGGAAAACATGGTACTTGTCGGTATGGATGTATAGCGTGTAATGTGCAATGGCAACGCGGTATAATCCCACCAGCAAAAATGACATACCTTTTCCACAAATGTTCCTAGACAAATCTCACCCACACAGATACATACCATAACACCTAAAAAGTAAACAACCACTCTTACGATTTTATTTTGAATCCATATTGTTTTTCCTAAAATCCACAATTTTCTCGGCGTTCCTAATATACACAAAATAAGCAGCATTCCTATTCCATAACCAATCAGAAATGGAAAGCACATATTTCGATTGTCCATATATCCTTTTGTTGCTGCAAGCCACACATTTTCCACTACAAATCCCATAAAAGAAACGACTGCCACAACCATGCATAGTGCTAAAATATTCGTCACGCGATTCATCTACTTCTCCTCCTTATGATTTCAGAAATTATTCCATTTTCTCATATCCGACTGCCATATACTTAATACAGCTTTTCAACTGTTCAATGAATTCCTCCGGCAACATAGCCGGATATTCGGAAAGCCATCGTTGAAAAGACATACTATATGCATCTGCGAAAAAATTCATCTGAAATTCAGGTATTTCCTGAACTCCTATAATATCAGGCAGACATTCAGCAATAATATAGAGTATCAGCTGCCTAAAATAATCCGAAAATGAATTTTGTCCATCAATCTGTAAAGCCTTATGATAAAACTCTCTGTTTTCATAAAAATAATCACATAATTCTGTAAGTAATTCCCATATATCAAGATATGTTTTTTTCTTCGCAACGGCAATAAACTCGGTATCAAAAATCCAATTTACTAAATCATATTTATCTTTAAAATGATAGTAAAAGCTCTTTCGATTCATATTGCATCGGTCACAAATATCACTAACGCTGATTTTTTCAAATGCTTTTTCTGTCATTACACTTCTTAAGGAATCCGCAAGCACCTTCTTAGTTGTTGTAGAATTTGCCAATTGGTTCACCCCTTAAATAACTAAAGTTTTTGTAACTATATCACCAAATTCATTCTTTCACAACAAAATCTGACAATTATTTTTTGGACAATTTTGCAAATGTGTCCAAAATCTTATCCGCTGCACCTTTTGCTCCGGCACACTTCTGAAAGCCTTCGGAAATCATCTTCGCATGTTCACGATAAGAAGAATCTTCTAATACCTGCTTTACTGCTTCCCGAATTGCCGAAGGATTGGTTTTCTCTAACCGGATTCCTGCTCCTAACTGTAATACTCTTGTTGCAACGCCACCCTGCTCAGAGGTCTGCGGATACATAACCAAAGGAACCTGATAATACAAGCTTTCATTTACACTATTCATACCACAATGTGATAAAAAGACATCTGCCTGCGAAAGCACTGCAATCTGATCTACCTGACGATACACCGAAATATTCTTCGGCAAATGACCAAATTCTTCTATATCTACAAGGTTTCCAACCGACATAATCACTTGATATTCCGTATTTTCCAACGCTGCAATGCAGTTTTTATAGAATTTCATCATATCGTTATTTACCGTTCCCATGGATATATAAATCAGCTTTTCTCTTGTCTTTTCCACCTGACTGGTTGCAGGTCTTACGGACGGTCCTACAAAGGCATATTTATCCGAAAAGGTATCTGCACATGGCTGAAATTCCGGGGAAGTATACACAATCGTATCTGTTTTATCATCATTTTGAATAATATCCAAAATATTATGAATGGGATAGCCTTTATCCTGTAATCGCTTGATATCCTTTTGAATCTTTGGCATGGAGAAAATCATACCAAACATCTGTCCAATGCTTTGCTTCATAATCTTAGCTGAATGCTGATTAAATGCAAACGTAGTTGTGGAAGAAACAAATGGAATCCCTAATTTAAACGCAATTGCCTTTCCCCATACTGCCATAGAATCTGCTACAATACAGTCCGGCTGCAAGCTCTCCATATCACGGCATACCATATCATCGAGTGCTAATGTCGTATCTACTAATATCTTTGTAGAAAAAGCCAAATCTTTACCAATTCTTGTTGCATCCTTTGGACTTAGATTCTGCTCTACATCATAATCATCACAGGCAATAAACTTTGCGCCTGTGGCTTCTATCTTTTCCTGTAAAATGCGATATGAATAATACCAGACTTCATGACCTCTTGTAATTAACTCCCGAACCACACCAAGCGTTGGATTGGTATGTCCGTGGGCTGGAATACAAAAAAATACAATCTTACTCATGCTTCTCCTCCTGTTCCTCTTTGTTTAACATTTACTTCTATCACGATTGAATCTCGATTCTTTATAAAAAGGCACAGTTAACATCTTTTTAACTGTACCTTTTATCAATTTCTTTATTTTATACAAATCTCATTTTCCGAAATACCCTGCACCTTGGGTGTTTCTCCAAGCGAAACAGTCATTGTAGTTTCAAAGGATTTCCATTCCGAATTCTCTGTTGTATTAGTACTATCTGTACCACTTTCCTGAGCATCATCCTCTTTTGAAATCTGCTCACATTGATTCTTTTCCTCTTGTTTTTCCTGCCGTTCTGCCATGATTGCAGCACTCTTTGCCATTGCATACATTTGTGGATCATATTTCATCAAAAACTGTTCGTCTTCATGAGATACCTTTGCACCGCTTGCCATTTTGGCCGCTATTGCCAAAGCCTGTGCCATTCTTTTTGCCTCATCTTTCAATACTTCTCCCTGTTGCTTTGCCACATTCATATTGTGTTGCAGGATTTCTTGATAAAAAGCTTCTTCTCTGTCTTTTTCTGTCTGTTTATCTATCTCCGTCAACTGATTTTTCACTTCTTCTGACAGCTCTATTTTAACACCATTCACCGTAAGATATCCTCTTGTTATCATTCTGCTAAGCAATGCGGAATTGGAAAAATGAATCACAAACACATTATCAGTATCTCCTTTGGAGATTTCCAGCGTATCTTTTCCTGATGTAGCTGACATCTGTTCCGTTTCTGTCTGCAATTCATACGCCTCAGACGATATCTCTACAACATCTCTCTTTGATGAAGACGGGCTTGCCGTTCTATTTGTATCGTTGGATTGCTGATACGACCAGAGTTGTGTTGTCATCTCGCTATATCGGTTACTTGCAACTGCACTTAGTTCCATAATAGTCCCCTTTCTTGTATTTGAATAAGCAAATCATCATTACCAACACCAACTAATATATCGACATATTCTAATGATTTGTTAAGCTGTGGACTATTACGTGCACCAGTACTATTCTCTATCTAATAACTTAGCAATTTCCTCTTTATATGGTGGAATGGTCTTCTTATCAGAGCCTTCCTCACAAAGCCACGGAGTTTCAAGAATTTTAGGTACATCCTGAAAACGCTCGTCATGCACGATTTTCTGTAATATTTCAAATCCGATATGACCTGTACCTACATTCGCATGGCGGTCTTTATGTGCGCCAAGGGGATTCAAACTATCGTTGATATGCAGTACTACAATCTGATCAAGACCAATAACCTCATCAAACTTCTGCATAACACCTTCATAATCTCCAACCAAATCATAGCCGGCATCATTGACATGACAGGTATCAAAACAAACACGCAGTCTGTCCTTCTTATGCACGCCATCATAAATCTGCTTCAATTCTTCAAAGGTTCGTCCAATCTCACTTCCTTTTCCAGCCATCGTTTCCAATGCGATATACACATCATCCTCATTATCATCCAAAACAAGATTAAGCCCTTTTATAATCTGTGCTATACCAGCCTCTACGCCTGCATCCACATGAGAACCAGGATGCAATACCAATATCTTACTGCGCATAGCAGCCGTTCTTTCGATTTCTTTGCGAAGAAACTCTACGCCTAATTCAAAGGTTTCCGGTTTTACCGTATTGGCAAGATTGATAATATATGGTGCATGCACTACGATTTCTTCAATTCCTGCTTTCTTAGCATACTCCCATCCTGCTTCTATGTTTAAATCCTTGATTTCTTTTCTTCTTGTATTCTGTGGCGCACCTGTATAAAGCATCAAAATATTTGCTCCGTAAGACTCTGCTTCCTTCACAGATGCTAAAAACATTTCTTTTCCAGCCATTCCCACATGGGAACCAAGTTTTATCTTTGAACTCATCTCCCACTACACCTCGTAATCCAGACATACTCTGCTCTTGGTATAAGGTCTTACCTTACCATCCGCTACTGCTACATGCTCTGGATGAACCGCATAACCCTTTAAGGATGCTTCGTCTTCAAATAAAGAATCCAGCATAACATCTGCGTTGGAGCTTGCAAGTCCATTTGTATTTACCTGTATTTCTACAAGTCCCGGAATCTTGCCCTTTAAAGACTCTAAGCCTTCCTTAATTCCGTTCTTTACATTTGCCTTCTCTTCTGCGGATAATTCGTCCTTTAACTGCCATAAAATTACATGCTTTACCATTATTTCTACCTCTTTCCTAATTAAGCTCTTCTAACTCTGTCTCGGTTTCCATCATTCGTTCCAGCAAAGTTTCCTGCTGATGCTCTTCTGCGTCAAGCTGATTCTGCAATTCCATCAGCTTCTCATAATCAGTTGCAAGAGCAGGGTCCAAAAGCTGCATTTGAAGTTCTGCGGCTTTTGCCTCGCTTTCTACCAGCATTTTCTCATATTTTTCAAGCTGCTTCAATAGGCGTGACTTGATTTTTCCCGGATTGTAATAGGTTTTCTTGTCAAATACATCCTCTAACGTCGGTTCCTTGGAAGAAACTGTCTTTGTATTACCTGTATTTCCAGTTTTTGTGGTATTTTCCAGCTTACCCTTTTCTATCAGATAATCCTCATAACCACAATGATACTGTTTAACAGTATTTTGCCCAAATTCCAATATTTCCGTTGCTATTTGCTTTATAAAATAACGGTCATGCGACACAAACAGCACCGTTCCCGGAAAATCCTTAAGCATCATTTCCAGGGCTTCCTTTCCAACCATATCCATATGATTGGTCGGCTCATCCAGAATCAGGAGATTGGGCTTTGTCTGGAACATCTTACATAAAGCAAGACGAACCTTCTCGCCACCGGAAAGCTGTCCCATTTTCTTCATGACATCCTCCTGTGAAAAGAGAAAGCTTCCAAGCGCACTTCGAACATCCTCTCGTAATAGTTTCGGATATTCCTCCCAGAAATTATCCAGAACGGTCTGTTCCGGATCTGCATCATTTACAACTGCCTTTTGCTGATCAAAGTAACCCCATTCTACGTTCTGTCCTATGGTAAAGCTTCCACCAAGAGGCGGCAGAATTTCAACCAATGTCTTAAGCAGAGTCGATTTTCCCTTGCCATTTTCACCAAGAATCGCAAGTCTCTCGCCCTTTCTTAACTGGAAAGAAACCTCGCTCAATTCCTCATCGTAGCCGATTTTCAGATTCTTGGCAGTTAAGACCTCCGTATAGCTCTCAATTCTCGGTGTAAACATAGCATGGAAGGTCTTGGTATCAAAGCGTCTTGGCTTTTCAATCTTTACCATATGTTCGATCGCCATGCGCTTAGAACGGGTTGCTGCAACTTTCGTTGGTGTATTCTTCCACTTCTCTATCCATGTGGTCAGACGCTCTATTTCCTTTTGCTGTTCTTCATAATCCTTTTCCTGCTTTATCATGTCTTCTTCTTTACGCTTCATAAAAGCAGAATAATTTCCCGGATAACGTTTGATTCTATGATATTCAATCTCATAGGTCACATCAATTACCCTGTCAAGGAACATTCTGTCATGCGACACGATAACAACAGCCTTATCATATTCCTTCAAATAATTCTCAAGCCATTCAATCGTTGGTAAATCTAGATGGTTGGTCGGCTCATCCAAAAGCATGATATCCGGTCTGCTCAAGAGCAGCTTGATAAAAGCAACTTTCGTCTGTTGACCTCCCGAAAAGCTTCCAATTGGACGTTGTAAATCCTCTAGTGGAAAACCAAACTGCTGGAACATGACCTCCATATCCCTGCGCCATGTATAACCACGCAAAGCCTCCATCTGCTTCTGTAAACGATCATATTCATACAAAAGCTGCTCATTTTCTCCCTGATGAAGCTGTTCTTCAATCTCTTTCATGCGATTTTCACAAGTAAAAACCGGCTCAAAAGCTTTCTTAATCTCTTCCTCTACGGTCGTTTCGCCATTTTCAAAGCTAATCTGGCGAAGAAAACCAATTTGCTGTTTTCCTGCCATGGTAATTCCACACTCTTCATCACTATCGAGATTATTCATATGAATATCCCCTGCAATCAGCTTTAAAAGTGTTGTTTTTCCACAGCCATTTCGACCTACCACTGCAATTTTTTCTTTATCATGAATCTCAAAATTCACATCCTCTAATATCGTATCCGCTGCATATTGTACCAGCGCATGTCTAATCTGATATCTCATTTTCTTACGTCTACGCCTTTCTTATACTACATTACCTTAAACCTAAGGCTTACATCTTCCACAAGGATCATATCCTTGATTCAGCAAATCCTCACGATTTCCCACATATTCCTGCTTATTTGCCTCTTTCATATCATCCACACTAGAGCAGCTTGGATTGTGGAACTTGTGTGTATTTGTATTCAATATATAAGCAGTTCCTTCTCCTTGTGAAACAGGTACACTTTCCTCATTCTGCTTCTTTGCTTCTACAGTTGCTGTAACCTCTGCACTTTCTTCCCCTTCCACAAGCACACTAAGACCATTTGCATAATCAATAGCAACTCCCGGCTGACAATTATATACATATACGTTGAAGCAGATACCCACACCGTCATCCTCCACGGACTTTGCCTCCATCTGCACACCACTTGCAACCAGATTATTACCATCAAAAACAGGAGTCACTCGATATAATACATGATTGCCGGTGCTCTCCACATAATCAGCCACCATGTTTTCAAAAGGCAGCATTCCTTCTACATTCATATATCTGGTTCCCGTAATCAGATTCTTCTCATTGGCATTCTCACCAGATAACTGATAGCCAATCAAATGACAGCGGTTATACAGATATTTGCCATCTACACAGTCATATTTTGCCAATTGCCAGCCGCTTGGTTTAATCTGGCCGATTTCACCCCGTTCTTCTGTCGGCATAAGTTCAATCCCGATGTTGGCAAAGCATACGCCACATCTTCCAAGGCTATCCAGTTCACTATAGCTTTCAAAAACTTCTGTGCTATAATCACTCTCACGAAAATCAGGGATATTTCCATTTATCTCCACATACGGGCTTCCGCTATATTCAGGAATCGTATCCAGTGTTGCATCGGTAGCTGTATTTACAACCGCCTCCATGGGCACTTCCTGCACTGGTATCGTAACATCTGTGCTTGCACAGGAGCAAATACATAAGCTAATCAGAACTATAAAGCCAACCAAATTTCCCTTCCACTTTTTCATACACATTCTCCTCTTTTTCTCATCCCTAAAACACTTCCTTCACAGGAATTTTTCATAGGTACATTATACTTCCTAATAGCACTTTCGCACAACTCATTCTTTTTTCGATAAATTTTGTGTTCCGCTTTCAAGTAACTTGCATACAAAATCTTACCACTTACCCTCGAAAAAATACCACTTACCTAAAAGCTATTTACAGTACTGTTTTTTTTCAATAAGATAAAAACAGTTCATGCAAAAGAAATCAAAGGAGAAGAAAACCGGATGAAAATAAGAATAGAGGTTGATGATACTGCCTTAGAAAATGAGGTCATTATCCGGTGCGCAGGGTTAACAAAGGAAGTACAGCTTATCCAGCAGGCACTCTCAGAAATTGCCGCAGGTGGACAGCGTTTTATCTTCTATAAGGGAGAAACCGAATACTATTTGGCGCTGGATGAGATACTTTTCTTCGAAACGGAAAATGGCATCATTCATGTTCATACGGCAGATGACATCTATCAGACAAAGTACAAGCTTTACGAGCTTGAAGAACAACTGCCCGGCTATTTCATGCGAGTATCCAAGTCAGCAATTTTAAATGTTGATAAGATTTATTCCATGACCAAAAACCTGTCTGCCTGTCTTGTTCAATTTAACAAAAGTCACAAGCAGGTATATGTATCAAGGTATTACTTTAAACCATTAAGAGAAAAATTAGAAGAAATGAGGCTGAGACGATGAAAAAAGAAAGAATACTCTGGGGTGTACTATTTATTGTAGGAGCAATATGCTTACTCTTTTCCCACACGGATTTCATGAAAGGATTACAGATTAACATCTGGAATATCTTATGGACCATTATTTTAGTTGTTATTTTAATCAAGAACCTAGTAAGACTAAACTTCTTCGGTATCTTTTTCCCACTTGCGTTTCTTTGCATTATTTACAATGAACCGCTTGGCATCACTAGAATCGCACCATGGACCTTTTTCGGTGCTGCTATCCTTCTTAGTATTGGCTGTAATATCCTTTTCCCAAAAAAGTGGAAAGAGTCCTGCTGTCACGGCCATTGGAATTCCGAAGGAAGCGTTTCCTTTGATGAAATCGTTGACACCGATAACAACGAACATGTCCGACAGGAAGTCAACTTTGGTTCCTGTGTCAAATATATCAATTCCGATAACTTTATAAGTGGTCGTTTTGAGTGTAATTTCGGTGCTATGAAGATATACTTTACGAATACTATTATGCAGAGTGAACAGGCAGCCATTCATATTGAAAACAACTTTGGTGGTACGGAACTATACATTCCGAAGAACTGGATTGTTGTAAATCAGATTCACAGTGCCTTCGGCGGTGTTGACGAAAAGGGCTGCCATCAGCCGGATGGGGTACATACCTTATATATAGAAGGCGAATGTAACTTCGGTGGAATTGATATTATCTATATCTAATCTCATAATCTATAAAGGAGTTGTGAAAAAAGAGAAATCTTTTTTCACAGCTTCTTTTTTTGTAATCTACGTCTTCTATTCTTGCATATGTCTTTAGAATTGTTGTACATTTTAGTTAATTTATGTTATAATAATA
>CAYUKO010000058.1:0-22509 GCA_964445375.1 uncultured Roseburia sp. | reverse complement strand
ATATGTCCAAAGCACGAGACTCTTTCATACTATGTCGAGACATTTACTTTTTTTCAGAACGTAGTGCGCGGCACATTACTTCAGCCATGCCGACCACTCGCAACTTACGTTGCTCGTTGTCGCGGCATTCGCCGTATACAGTTTCGCTCGAATATGTCTGCTTGTGAGCAAGCTCCCGCAGCCAATTCGGCTCATCTGTGCATGGCTCACTTTCACACGCAAACTTGAATTTAATATAGAAAGGTGTAAGAAATGGGATTACGGTTTTATATAGGGGCATCGGGCTCAGGTAAGAGCCACCAGTTATATGAACATATCATAGAGGAAGCAGGCAGGAATCCGCATCGTAATTACCTGATTGTCGTGCCGGACCAGTTCACGATGCAGACACAGCTTGATATGGTAAGAAAAAGCCCAAACAAAGGCATTATGAACATCGACGTTCTAAGCTTTGGCAGACTTTCACACCGAATCTTTGCAGAAGTAGGTGGAAATGATAAGCCGGTATTAGATGATACGGGAAAAAGCCTTGTGCTTCGAAGCGTAGCAGCAGGTCTTGAAGATAATCTTAGCGTTATGAAGCGTAACATTAAGAAAATAGGTTACATTCATGAAGTGAAGTCTGCATTATCAGAATTCATGCAGTATGGATTGGGAATCAAGGAAGTAGAGAAGCTCACGCAATATGCATCGCAAAGAGGGGCGCTCTTTTATAAGTTAAAAGACTTGCAGATTTTATATGATGGCTTTTTAAAATACATACAGGATAAATATATAACTACCGAAGAAACGCTGGATTTATTGCGTTATTCTTTACCAAAGTCAGAAATCGTGAAAGACAGCGTGATTGTTTTTGACGGTTTTACAGGCTTTACGCCGGTGCAGAATAAGGTAATCCAACAGCTTATGACACTTGCAAGCGAAGTAATCATGACGATAACCATGGATACAAGAGAAGATGCCTATCTCTTAGATGGTGAGCAGAAGCTGTTTCATTTAAGTAAGAAGACGATACATGATCTGACCAAGCTTGCTAAGGAAGCAGGAGTCCAAAGAGAAGAAGATGTCATCATCAAAGAGCCGGTTGTTTATCGTTACCGCAATAATCCGGGGCTGGCACATTTGGAAAAAGAATTGTTCCGCTATCCTTATCAGGTGTATGAAAAAGACCAGGATGCCATTCAGATGTTTGAGGCGACCAATCCAAAGGAAGAGCTTCGTCAGGTCTGCCTGGCAATTAAGAAGCTTATTCGAACAAAAGACTATTGCTATCGTGACATTGCAGTAGTAACGGGCGATATGGAACGTTATGGATTCCTTGCAAAAGAAGAATTTGAAAAGTTTGAGATTCCTTATTTCCTTGACCAGACCAATAAGCTTGTATTGAACCCATTTGTAGAGTTTATCCGAAGTGCTCTTTTGGTAGTCATTCAGGATTATTCCTATGAATCGGTATTTCATTTCTTACGATGTGGACTATCAGGAATTACGCCAGAGGAAACGGACAAACTTGAGAATTATATTCTGACCATGGGAATCCGTGGGAAGAAGAAATGGAATACCATTTTTAGCAGGCGTTTGAAACGGGAAGAGGAAGAAGCCAAGGACTTAGAAGAGTTAAATGCGCTTCGTGAGCGTATTGTAACCATGTTAGAGCCTCTTATGATGAAGGAAGCAACAGGAGAGGTATTCGTAAAGGCTTTGTATGATTTTATCGTCCGTGCAGAAATTGAAGAAAAGCTATTCGTATATGAGCAGCAGTTTGAAGCGCAGGGAGACTTGGTGAAGGCAAAGGAATACGCACAGATTTACCGCCTTGTGATGGAACTGCTTGAGCAGGTAATCGGGCTTTTAGGCGAGGAAACCATGGAAATCAAAGAGTTTGCCGATATTCTGGATGCCGGATTTGCGGAAATTAAGGTCGGAACCATTCCTCAGACGGTGGACAAGGTGGTGATTGGTGATATTGAGCGAACACGTCTTTGCGAGATTAAGGCGTTATTTTTCGTAGGCGTGAATGATGGTGTGATTCCAAAGAGTGGTGGAAATGGCGGTATTATTTCGGATATTGACCGCGAGTTTCTTCAGGAATCAGAGTTTGAGCTTGCACCAACACCAAGACAGCAGATGTATATTCAGCGATTGTATCTGTATCTGATGATGACAAAGCCAACCGAGTATTTGTATCTGTCTTATTCGAAGGTAGACAGCGAGGGTAAGAGTATTCGTCCGGCATACTTAATCAGTACCGTTTCAAAGCTTTTCCCAAGCCTTTCTATTAAACAGCCGGAACTTGCGGAAATGACCGAGCAGATGGAATCTCCGGCAGATAGTATGGAATATCTGGTGAAGCTGCTTCGAAGCTATGCAGCAGATGAATTGAAAGAGGACAAGAGATTATTTTTTACACTATATGACACGTATGTCAGAAATGAAAACTATGCACCTATTTTAGAACAGATGAAAAAGGCTGCCTTTTTCCATTATCAGAATAGAAGGCTTCCGAAAGAGCTTGCAAGAGAATTGTATGGGCAGGTGCTTAAAAACAGCGTCAGTCGACTGGAGAAATTTGCAGCATGTGCCTATGCCCATTTCCTGCAATATGGTCTGCACTTAGAGGAACGTGATAAGTACAGCTTTGAAAGTGTGGATATGGGTAATATTTTCCATGCGGTATTGGAAGAGTTTGCAGAGAAATTGGAGAAGGAAGGCTATACGTGGTTTGATTTTCCAAAGGATACGGCAGACAGGATGATTGGAGAATGTCTGGAAAGCTATGCGGCTTCTTATGGAGAAACAGTGCTTTACAGCAGTAAGCGCAATGAGTACATGATTACAAGAATGCACAGAATTTTAAACAGAACCGTACAGACCTTACAATATCAGTTGAAGCAAGGCGTTTTTCAGCCGGAGAATTTTGAGATTTCCTTCCAGATGACTTCGGATTTGGAGGCGGTCAATATATCCCTTTCCGAAGAGGAAAAGATGCATTTGATTGGTAGAATCGACCGTGTAGATACCTATAAGCAGGGGGACAAGCTCTATGTGAAGGTCATTGATTATAAGTCTGGTACGCGAAAGTTTGACCTTGCCGCATTGTATTACGGCTTACAATTACAGCTTGTCGTCTATATGAATGCGGCGATGGAAACGCAGAAGAAGAAAAATCCTGACATGAATGTCATTCCGGCAGCGATGCTGTATTATCATGTAAGTGACCCGATGACAGAAACAGAGAAAGGAAAACCAGACCCTCAGGAGATAGAAAGAGCCATTTTGGATGAGTTGAAAATGACAGGGATGGTAAGTGATGAGGAAGAGGTTATCCGTCTTATGGATTCGGAGTTTATGGATAAGTCGCAGATTCTTCCGGTTGCAAAGAAAAAGGACGGAAGCTTTACCAAGGCTTCCAGTGTCTTATCCAAGGAAGATTTTAAGGTGGTTTCTGATTATGTAAACCATAAGATAAGAGAAATCGGTACTTCTATTTTAGATGGTGAGATAGCCTTGAATCCTTATGAACAGAGTAAGGGCAATGCCTGTACTTATTGTAACTACCGTAGTATCTGTGGTTTTGACCGCAAGCTTGGAGCAGGGCTTGTCCGTGAGCTTGAGGAATTGGATCAGGATATGGCATTAGAACGTATGAAAGGAGAGGTGTAGGACATGGGTGTTACGTTTACACCAGACCAGCAAAGGGTCATTGATACAAGAGATTGTAATATTCTGGTGTCTGCGGCGGCAGGCTCCGGTAAGACTGCGGTTCTTGTTGAAAGAATTATACAAAAGATATGTGATGAAACGCATCCGGTAGACATTGACCGACTGTTAATCGTGACCTTCACCTCTGCCGCTGCGGCACAGATGCGTGAACGAATCAGCAAAGCTGTTGCAGGAAAACTGGAAGAACACCCGGAAAACGAGCATTTGCAGAAGCAGTCGGCGCTCATTCACAATGCACAGATTACCACCATTGATTCCTTTTGTCTCTTTGTTATCCGAAACAACTTCAATGAAATAGGGCTTGATCCGGGCTTTCGTGTTGCGGATGAAGGAGAAATCAAGCTTTTGGAGGGGGATGTACTGGAAGCTTTATTAGAAGATTGCCACGCTGAAGCAAGAGAAGAGTTTTTACAATTTGTGGAGAGCTATACCACTGGTGGAAGTGAGAAGAGGATTGAAGAAGCCATTCTTAGGCTTTACCATTTTTCTATGAGTTATCCATTTCCAGAGGAATGGTTAGAGGCAAGAAGAGAAGATTATAAGCTGGAATCCATCGATGAATTACCTGGGAAAGCATGGTTTCAGGGTGCATTGCGCTATATGGATACCGTATTGCAGGAATGTGAAAGCAGATTGCAAAGAGGGCTTGAAATCGCATCTGGAATTGGTGGACCAGAGCAGTATCGTGAAAATCTGATATCGGATTTGGAACTAATCGAGAAGCTTCGAAGCACAACCGATTATCAGAAGTTATACGATTTATTTACGTATTCTTCTTTTACGAGATTATCCGCGAAAAAGTCAGAGTGTGACCCGGCTTTAAAGGAAGTGGTAAAGGCGATTCGTGATGAAGTGAAGAAAAACATTACGGATTTGAAGAAATTTCTCTTTCTCATTTCGCCGGAGAATACGTTTGAAGATATGAAACAGTGCGAGCAGGTTGTAAATGAGCTGGTTTCCCTTACCCTTGCTTATAAGGAGCGGCTAGATCAGGCAAAGCGCGATAAGAATATCGTGGATTTCTCAGATATGGAGCATTTTGCTTTGCAGATTTTATTGGAAAAGGATGAAGAGGGTAAGTTAATACAGCGTGAAACAGCACTTGCTTTTCAGGATTATTTTGAGGAAATCATGATTGACGAGTATCAGGATTCCAATGAAGTACAGGAGCTGTTATTAAAGAGCATTTCAGGCGAAGGAAAGGGTAGATTCAACCGCTTTATGGTGGGTGATGTAAAGCAGAGTATTTATAAGTTCCGTCTAGCCCGCCCGGAAATCTTTATGGAGAAGTACGATACCTATAAGAATTCACCAACTGCAAAAGATAACGTGCGCATTGACTTAAGTATGAACTTTCGAAGCAGAAGAGAGGTTACGGATGCAACGAACTTTATCTGTGGACAAATCATGAAAAAACAGGTTGGCAATGTGGAATACGATAAGAAAGCGGCATTATATGTGGGTGCTTCTTATCCAAAACCACAGGAAGAGAACCTCTATCAAACGGAGCTTTTGATTGCCACAGACAAGGGAGAAGAAGGTTCCAAAGCCTTGTCAGAGAAGGAAAAGGAAGCGTATGTGGTCGCTGACAGAATCCGGGAATTAGTAGGACATTTCCCTGTGACGGACGGACAGACAGGAGAGCAGCGACCGGCAAAATATTCGGATATTGTTATTCTTTTCAGGGCAACGGCAGGCTGGGATGAGGACTTTCGAAGAATCCTTACGGAGCGTGGAATTCCTGTGCACATCACAAGCAGGACGGGGTATTTTCAGACCTTGGAGATTCAGGGAATTGTCAATTTTCTGAAAGTGTTAAATAATCCATTGCAGGATATTCCTTTCTTTGGTGTGATGAAGCTGCCCTTTTTTGATTTTTCCGAGGAAGAAATTACAAGAATCCGATGCTTTGCGGTTGCCTATCAAAAGCAGCAGGAGCAGGAAGAGAATCTGTTTCTATATGAGCAGGTAAAGCTTTATGCAGAACAAAAGGCTGATATGCAGGAAGATGCAGAGCTGGTTCAAAAAGCGAAACATCTTTTGCAGGAAATCACAAAATATCGTGCAAGAGTTGCCTACACGCCGATCAAGGAGCTGATACAGCAGTTGATCCGTGAAACAGGCTATGCTTCGTATATTGGTTCCATGCCGGGCGGCGAGCAGCGCTATGCGAACATAGAGCTTTTGTTAGAGCGTGCCGGAGCGTTTGAGAAGACAAGTTTTTATGGTCTGTTTCATTTTATCCGTTATCTGGAAACCATGCAGGAAAAAGAGGTAGATTTCGGAGAAGCCAATATCTTAGACGAGAATGCGGATGTTGTACGTGTTATGACGATTCATAAGAGTAAAGGACTGGAATTCCCAATCTGTTTTGTCTGTGGACTTTCCAAGCAGTTTAACCTGATGGACACCAGACAGGCGATTCTTATGGATGTGGAACTTGGAATCGGCGTAGATTGTATTGACCCGCAAATGCGAACGAAACGAAAGACACTTCGAAAGAATATCGTAGCACAGCGTATGAAGGAAGATACAAGGGGCGAGGACTTACGAGTGCTTTACGTAGCCCTGACAAGAGCAAAAGAAAAGCTTATTTTAACCGCTTACGAAGAGGATATGCCAAAGAAGCTGAGTGGAAATATGTATCTTACCTTTGAGGAAGAAGAGAAGCTGCCTTATTCGGTAATGATGTCTGCAAATTCCTATTTTGACTTGATTCTTGCGACACTGATGCGCCATCCGGGAATCAGAGAATTATTAGAGGAAAATGGCTTAGATTATGAGCATCATCCACTTCCTTATCAGGAAATACCAATCAGGATTTCTCTAAAGGATGCAAATGGAATCAGCACAGAAGAGATAAAGGAACTTGGAAGAGCGGCTATGTTAGAAGATGCGCTGGAAGAGGCGCAGGCACAAAGAGATGAGGAGTTGGCGAAAGAGTTGCAGCAACGTCTTTCTTTCCAATATCCGCATAGGGATTTAGAAGGATTGATGGTAAAGACTACGGTATCGGAATTAAAGAAAGCGGCTTACGAGGAAGAAGCAGAACCGACAGCAGAGCTGTTTACACAGGAACGAGAGTCATATATACCAGCCTTTATGAAGGAAGAGGAAGCAATGCAAGGGACGCAGTATGGTACGGCAGTACATAAGGCGATGGAGCTGTTTTCTTTTTCTGAGAAATATAAGGATAGTAATAATTATGTAAACCAGATTCGGGAAGAGATAGATAGTTGGATTGGTCAGGGGCGTGTGACAAGACAGGATATTGCCTGCGTCAAACCGCAGCATATTGCTCAGTTCCTGAAAACAGACCTTGCAAGAAACATGATTGAGGCAAAGAGTCGAACGGATTTATATAAGGAACAGCCTTTTGTACTTGGTATTCCGGCAAGTAAGCTGGATAACAAGTTCCCAGAGACAGAAACGGTGCTGATTCAGGGTGTCATTGATGCCTTTTATTATGACGAAGATGGTGATATGATATTAGTTGACTATAAAACCGACAGAGTTCAAGCCCCACAGGAGTTAATTGCACGTTATAAGGCGCAGCTTGACTATTATCAGGAAGCACTTGAGCAGATAACCGGGAAAAAGGTGAAGAAGCGAGTGATTTATTCCTTCCGGTTAGGTAAGGAAATCGAGGTTTAGAAGAAGGAGAGAAGCATGTTCGAGTATATTTTATTTGATTTAGATGGAACGTTAACCGATCCCAAGGAAGGTATTACGAAGTCTGTGCAGTATGCACTTGCAAGTGTAGATATTGACGAGCCGGATTTGGATAAGCTGGAGCCATTTATCGGACCGCCATTACATGAGAGCTTTATGGAGTTTTATGGCTTTGACAGGGATATGGCAATGAAGCTGGTAGAAAAGTACCGTGAGAGATTCAATGTAACGGGAATCTTTGAGAATAAGATATATCCGGGCATTGCAGATATGTTAAAAGTATTGAAGGAGGCTGGCTGTAAGATTTCCATTGCATCCAGTAAGCCTACGGTACTGGTAGAGAGAATTTTAGATCACTTTGATATCCGCAAGTACTTTGATTCGGTAGTTGGAAGCAATCTGGACGGAACTAGAACCAAGAAGGAAGAGGTCGTGGAAGAGGCACTTCGCCAGCTTGCGTGCGTGAAGGAAAAGACTGCTATGGTCGGAGACAGAAAGTTTGATATTGAGGGCGCAAGAGCCTTTGGGCTTATTGGAGTCGGAGTGTCTTTTGGCTATGCACAAGGCAATGAGTTAGAGGAAGCCGGAGCAGATTATATTGTTGACAGCGTAGAAGAATTACAGAAATTATTGTTATCGGGTGGTAAGGAAAATGACTAAGATTCAACAGAAACGCACAAGACCGATTGAGAAGGCATGGTATATTGTAAAGCCGTTTATTTTATATACGATTATTAAGACACTTGCGATATTTGGGTTATCCTTATTGGTTTCATCCATTCCACAAGATGAAATATCGGTATGGGTAGCGAATAACAGCCAGTTATTAAGTACGACGATAAATGGGATTGCGGCTCTGATTGGTGTAGCCTTTGTCTTGCAGGACTTCTTAAAGGAAGTAGCAGTCACAGGAGAAATTGATATTGACAGTGGTGTCATAAAGCAGCTTCTTGCATGGATTAAAAATGGCATAAAACATAACAAGGACAAAGCATTTCAGCTGGCAGCAGTCGCATCACTTGGGATTACGTCAGCCTTAGGATTGAATATTTTGATTGAAATGATGTCTATCCAATCTGACAAATACAGTAATGTAGAAGCGATTCAGTACTCTGTGCCATTGTGGCTTGGATTGATTCTATATGGTTTGGTAGCACCAATTACAGAGGAAATGATATTTCGAGGCATTACCTATAATCGTATGAAACGATTCTTTGGAGTGGTTCCTTGTATCATAGTAACCTCCTTGCTATTTGGCGGTTTTCATGCCAATTTGCCACAGTTTTTATATGGAACTGCAATGGGAGTGTTGATGGCGCTTGTCTATGAATGGGTTAAGAGCTTTGCAGCACCGTTGCTGTTTCACATGGCTGCCAATATTGTGGTATTTGTGTTGTCATTTTCGGGTGTGGAAGTCCAGATAGTAAGTAGCATAACAGGAGTGACCTTTATTGCTTTATCAATATTGCTTATGGTATGTCTTTATAAGAAAAGAATAAAGAGGTAAAAGAACGTAACAGTATTGATTGGGGGAGTTGGATGAAAGCAAGAAGAAAAATAGGAATCGTGAGAGTATTGTTATGTGCTTTCTTTTTACAGGGGTGTGCGAGCAAGACTTCGAGTTTGGCAGAGACTGCACAATGGCAGATTCCAGAAGAGAACAGGTTGATTGTATACACGTCACACAAGGAGGATGTGTATGCACCTGTAGTGAAAGAATTTGAGGAGCGCACGGGGATTTTTGTGGAAGTAAAGCAGGGAGGAACGCTGGAACTTTTTAACCAGATTGCGCAGGAAGCAGGATGCGGAACATGCGATGTTATGTTTGGAGGAGGAATTGATAATTTTACTGCATACGAAGAATATCTTGAGGCATATGAAGTCGCAGAAGTACAAATGATAGATGAGAATTATCGCTGTCCGAATCATAAATGGACTACATTTTCTGTCATTCCCATTGTATTCATATACAATACCAAGTTGGTCGATGCATACGATGCGCCTGAGGCATGGAAAGAGTTTCAGACAAGTCGCTGGAAGGGAAAAGTGGCATTTGCTGATCCGGCAGGAAGTGGTAGTAGTTATACGGCTTTATGTACTATGATACAGGCGTTAGATGCGGATGAGGAGTCCATTATAAGCAATTTTGTCGATGTATTGGATGGTTATGTATCAGAAAGTTCAAGTGCAGTATTAGAGGAAGTCAATAATGGCTCAAAGCTTGTGGGAATTACGTTGGAAGAAACTGCGAAAAAGGAGATGGCAAAAGGAGCGGATATTGCCATTACTTATCCGCAGGATGGAACCAGTGCCATACCGGATGCAACGGCGATTATAAAAGGAGCACCACATCTTGAAAATGCGCAAAAATTTCTTGATTTTACGGTAAGCGAGGATGTTCAAACATTATTAAATGAAAAGATGTATCGGGAATCCGTGCGAATAGACAAGAAAGGGGAGAAGGATACCGGGGAAGAAACGAAGAAAGTAATAGACTACGATATCGCATGGGTAGTAGAGAAAAAAGATTCTTTATTAAGAAAATGGGTATTGCTTCAAAAAGATAGGAATGAAAAGTTGGATTAAGAGATCGTTTAAGAGGCAGCAGTTTGTTTGCTTCCTTGCAGTAGCGCTTTTACCTCTTTTAGTTACCTGTACTTTTCTGACACAGATTGTACAGATAAAGGTAGAAAATGATAAGCAAAAAGAAATCGTTCAGACGGGAGAAAATATAGACGAAGCATTAATCGAAGTATTTGAGAGTCTGGGAGAAACAGCAGATTTAGTAGCGAATCACGCTCAGATTGTTTCGATGATTGATGAAACGGGAACTTGGGTACGTAGTAAGACCTATGAACTTTTTTATAGTATTACAATGCCCATGCGGGAATATGCCATATTTGACATATTAAACCGAGAGGGCAGATGCGTTTATTCAACGGGAAGTTTAAGTGGTAATATCGAAAATGGTACTTATTGGGGAGTCTTGAAGGCAGCACAGGAGAATAAAGGTCAGTTAGTATTTCAACGTGCGGATTTTCTGGAAGAAGATGATAATTTATGTTTGCGGGGAGCAAGAAGTATTTCGGATAGTAAGGGTAATATAATTGGATATCTTGTAATTCGTATCAATGAAAAACATTTTGATGCTATTTTGCAAAAAAATATGAATAGTCAAATAGGAATAGCGATTCTTGATTCACATTGGAAAACCGTGTATAGTACAGGAATTGCAAAAGAAGGGCAAATCGGAGAGGTATTGCGAGAACGCTTACTGGCAGGAGAAAGATTGGAATATCAATATAATAAAAATGACATTTTGATTTCTTCCCTGGAGGGAACGGGAATGATTAGAGTTATGTTGTATCCAGAGGCTTTTTCTTCCAGTATTGTGCAGGCGATGTACTCGGTGATTATTTTCATGGCAATTAGTGGGTTTGTGCTGTGTTTATTAGTTGCAAATAGAATGAGCATTAGTTTGTCCAGACCAATTATGAGAATGAATGATGCAATGCATAAGGTACAGGAAGGGGATTTAAAGACGAGAATTCCTGTGGACAGGCAGGATGAATTGGGACAGATGTCAGAGAATTTTAATATCATGGTAAAGAAGCTGGATGTATATATGCAGGAACAGGTTCAAATTCAGCAGAAGTTAAATGAATCTCAAATTGCTATGATGCAGGCACAAATGAATCCGCACTTCCTATATAATACGCTGGATACCATGAAATGGCTTGCCAAAGCCAATCATGTTCCGGAAATAGCAACGATGTCAACGGGATTAGCAAGAATATTGAGAACCAGTATTTCCAAGAAACAATTTATCTATTTAAAGGAAGAGATAGAGTTGGTAACAAGTTATGCTCAGATTCAAAAGATTCGATATAATGACCGGTTTCAATTTCAGATGATAATGCCGCAGGAACTTGCTGAGTGTATTGTTCCTAAGCTTGTTATTCAGCCAATCGTAGAAAATGCATTAATCCATGGACTGGAAGAGTGCGATTATGGATATATAGAGGTGCAGATTTACCAGAGCAATTATGATAGTATATGTATTGAAGTAAAAGATAATGGATGTGGAATCAGGGAAGATATTATGGAGAGTATTAATCAGAAATCCTGGGAAAAGCTATCAGGACATATAGGTCTTTATAATATAGATACGATTATCCGCTTGCATTATGGGGAACAATATGGACTTCAGGTAAGGAAAAATCAGGAACAAGGAACTCTTGTAACAATTAGATTACCGATAAACTGGAAATGAGGTTAGAGCTGTGGAAAGGGCATGGTTATTCATATGTATAAAGTAGTAGTGGTTGATGATGAATTACTGGTAAGAAAGGGAATTGTATTAGAAACAGACTGGGATGCGTTGAATTGTATTGTGGTAGCAGAGGCAGAAAATGGAGTAGAGGCTATCAAAGCAGTACATAAATATCAGCCGGATTTAGTAATCAGTGATATTAAAATGCCTAAAATGAATGGGATTGAAATGCTTCAAAAACTGCGAGAGGAAAATATAGATGTACGGGTGATTTTTCTTACGGCGTATGGAGAATTTGAATATGCACAAAAGGCCTGCCAGTTATATGCATCGGATTATTTATTAAAACCCTTTCAGGACGGAGAATTGGAAGCGGCAGTTGAAAAAGTACTGCATAGGATTTGTCTGGAACAGGGAAGAAACCAAAAAGCAAGTCAGGACGAAATATTGAAGCTTATATTAAAGAGTGGGGATAAGAGTAAATATGTAAAAGGGGCATTGGATTATATTAATCAGAATTATAGTAATAATAATATGAGTGTAGGAATGATTGCAGAATCATTGGGAATCAGTGCGGATCATTTAAGCCATATTTTTAAAAAGGAAACGGATTATACGGTAATGCAGTATATAACAACGTTACGGATGAGAAATGCCTGTAAACTTCTTGAAGACTGTAGAATTAAAGTATATGAGGTAGCTGAACAGGTAGGATATCGAGATATTGCTTATTTTTCAAGCACATTTAAGAAGATGGTAGGGGTAAGTCCCTCGGAGTATCAGGACAGAAGCATATAGCTTTTGTCCTTTTTTTTGAAAAGAGTTGTGTTAAGTGCACAAAAAAGAATTGAATCATAATAATATACTATACAAAATAACAGAATAATACAAAAAATAACGGAAATAACTCATACAATATTTAATATGTAAACCGTATAATAATGATATAAACAAAGCAAAATGCACAAGATGTAAAGGAGGAAGCAGAATGAAAAAGAAAATGATTGCATTATTGTTAACAGGAGTAATGGTTGTAAGTTCTTTGGCAGGTTGCGGAAGTAGTACAGGGGAAAAAACATCGGAAACAACATCTGCTGAACCAGTAACGCAGGAAGCTTCACAGGATGCAGAAACTTCGTCAGAAGAAAACCTGACGGAAACAGAAAGAATTATCAAAGAAGCAGAAGGCATGACAATGGAGGAACTTGCGCAGAAGGCAATTGAGGAGTCAAATGGAAAAACCTTTTATGGAGTAGGAAATTCCAGTAGAGGAAAAACGGCGCTTCCATTATTTATTGAATATTTACAGACCATTGATCCGTCTTATAGCATGGAATTTGAATGGCAGCAGCCAAAGAATAACAAAATCTTTGAACAGCTTTCAGCAGATTCGTTAAAAGACGAAGGAACATTTACGATGACTTTGATTCAGGATGGAAATCAGATACAGTCTAAAATGGTAGAAACAGGAATCCTGAAAACCTTTATTCCAAAAGAATGGGCAGAAGCAAATGGAACAACAGCAGATGAATATGATGGTTATTTGCCATTGCAGACACTCAATAAGGTTTTTGAATATAATTGCACAGGAGAAGCCGAATTTGATAATTGCTGGGATTTTGTAGCAGAAGGCGTACATCCGTTATTTATGGATATTGATTCGGAAATTGTAGGAAAGAATTTCTTATATATGCTGACGGCTGATAAATATGCAACTATGTTAAAGGAAGCATACGATGCATTAGATGCAGACAGCAAGGCATATTTACAGCCTACCGTTGATGCAATGGCAACAGATGCAGCAGATCTTGGCCTTGGTGAAAATGGTAAATATGCATTAGCATGGATTAAGCTTTGGGTAGAGAATTATAATGCACAAACAGACGATGGTCCGATTTGTAATACACTTGTTTCAGAATCAGCAACTGACCAGTGTGGACTCCTTGTTTATTCTAAATTACGTTCTGTTGAAGAGTCAGCAGGGGTATCTTTAAATAACGTTAAAATAGCTGCTTATCAGGATGGATATACAGGTATAGGTGGATATGGTTACTGTCATTATCTGTTTGTTACAGAGAATACACCTCTTCCATGGACTGCATGTGCGTTTATTTCCTTCATGACATGTACAGAAGAAGGATTTAGTGCATGGGGCAAGGATATGGGCGGATATTCAGCTAATCCTACAGTCGCAGAAGCAACAGAAGCAACATATAACCATAGCAAAGGTGGCTATAATGAAAGTGGTGAGAATGTATATGATTGCAAGAATGATAGAGGATATGACTGGTGGACAACAGAAGGTGAGCTTGTTTTAGAGGATCCAGAATATTGTGCATCGGTATCATTCACTGTTGGAAACTGGATTGAACTTTTAACAAAATATAGTGATATGCAGACAGAATAGATAATGAAGTATAGATAAGGGTATTGAATAGAAAGTGCCGTAAAACAGTATCAATGGAACGTAATATAGCTGTTTTACGGTACTTTATCTAAAAGGAGACGAAATTATGAATCATGGTACGACAAAAGAGTCAGGAAAATTGTCTATCACCCTTAATAAATTAAAAACGTATTTTTCGGTACCGCAGAATATTATTTTATTATTATTTGGTATTGTATTAACTTTTACAACAGTTGCCCCTATTATAGCTATTGTAGAAGATACCTTTAAGATTCATCCGGGAACGATAGATGCTTATCTGACGAAAAAGGCGAGTGGTTATTCGCTTGTTAATTATATGGATTTGTTTACGAGTAAGCTTGCAAGAACAAATCTTTGGATGCCCCTTTTAAACACCGTGCTTTTAGCTGTATTTACCTGTGCCATTGCAATTTTATATGGTGGAATATTTGCTTTTCTGGTAACGAGAACCAATATGAAATGCAAGAAATATCTAAGCTCTATTTTTATCTTCCCATATATTATGCCACAATGGACGTTAGCTGTAGTATGGCAAAATGTTTTTAACAGTAATGCAGTGACTGGAACGGCAAATGGCTTACTTGCATCTTTGTTCGGCATATGCGCACCGAAATGGTTGTGTCAGGGATTGTTTCCAAGTGCTGTTGTACTGGGGTTGCATTATGCCCCGTTTGCGTATATTTTGATTGGCGGTATTTTCCGTAATATGGATGCCAATTTGGAAGAGGCAGCAACCATTTTGGATACACCCAAGTGGAAAATTATGTTTCGCATTACTTTACCAATGGTAAAGCCTGCCATTTTGTCTACGATTCTTCTTGTATTTGGAAGTGCAATGGGAAGTTATCCGGTACCTCATTACCTGGGGCTTACTACTTTGTCTACAAAGTATATATCACTTAATTCCAAATACACAGGAGAGGCGAGTATTTTAGCAATTATTATGATGGTATTTGGTGTAGCGATTCTGTTAATGAACCAGATGAGCTTACGCAGCCGCAAAAATTATACAACAGTTACCGGAAAGAGCGGCCAGATATCAAGAATCAACCTGGGAAAAATAGGAAAATACCTGATTGCAGTAATCTTTATTATTGCAACATTCTTTACAAGTATATTCCCGATTTTATCCTTTGCATTAGAAACCTTTCTTCCAAATCCGGGAGATTATAGTTTCTTATATACAGGGGATGTTAGTGCACTTACAACAAAGTGGTGGTTGACCAGGGAAAATGTAACAGAAAATGGTTTATACGGTCAGTTTGGTATTTTGTATAATCCAATGATCTGGAAAGCATTCTTAGGAACACTTTTTGTTGCAGTATGCTGTGCCCTGATTGCAGGAACGATAGGAACACTAATCGGTTATGCGGTAGCCAAGAAACGTAGAAGTAAATGGGCAAATTATGTAAATGGAGTGGCATTTCTGCCGTATTTAATGCCTTCTCTTGCAGTAGGTGCAGCATTTTTCATTCTGTTTTCCAATGAAAAGATTAATTTGTTTAATACATATACGTTATTGATCATAGCAGGAGTAGTAAAATATATTCCTTTTGCAAGTAGAAGTGCATTGAACTCTATGCTGCAATTGAGTAATGAAATTGAAGAAGCGGCCATTATTCAGGATTTGCCATGGCACAAGAGAATGATTCATATCATTATTCCGATTCAGAAGTCATCTATTATTAATGGATACATGCTTCCATTTATGACATGCTTAAGAGAATTGTCATTGTTTTTATTGTTGTGTACACAGGGATTCATTCTCTCAACGACATTAGATTATTTTGATGAAATGGGATTATATGCTTTCTCAAGTGCAATTAATCTGATATTGATTGTGACAATATTATTCTTTAACACATTAGTAAATAAATGGACAGGTGCTAGTATAGACGAGGGTATTGGAGGAGATTAATATGCCAGCAATAAAATTAACAAATGTAACCAAGAGATGGGGAAAATTTTATGCAGTAGAGAACTTGAATTTGGAAATGGAGGATAACTCTTTTATAACGTTGCTTGGGCCTTCTGGTTGTGGAAAGACAACTACTTTACGTATGATTGCAGGATTGGAGACTCCAACAAGCGGACAGATAAAAATTGGTGACAGGGTTGTTTTTGATAGTGATGCAGGAATTAATGTTCCGGCAAATAAAAGAAAAGTCGGATTTCTATTTCAGAATTATGCGCTTTGGCCAAATATGACAGTATATCAGAATATTGCATTTGGTTTAAGCAATAGAAAAGAAGAGTTTCCTGTCATTCATTTTGATGTGAAGACAATGAGAGACTTAGTAATAGCTTTAAGGGATGGGAATGAGATAAAAAAATTAGTGGAAGAGTGTAGAGACAAACATGGAAAATTGGATATGGATAAAGTATATCTGAAATTTATTGATCAGTATACGATTTCCATATATACCGCGAAAACATTGTTTGGATATAAGATACATGAAGCAGAAAATCCCAAAGAAGCAGCAAAGAAGAAAAGTGAGGAATTGACTCAAAAGCTGAATGAAATGCTGGATGCATTAAAGAAAAAAGGTCAGGAACTTAACGAAAATAGTGAAGTTGTAGTGAATGGAAAAGTACAGACATCTGTACGTAAGATGACAAAAGAAGAAGTGGATTTGGCTGTAAGAAGGGTTTCCCGCATTGTTAAAATTGGTATGTTTATGAAACGTTATCCGGCAGAATTATCAGGTGGTCAGCAGCAAAGAGTTGCGATTGCACGAACACTTGCTCCTGAACCGGAAGTATTGTTCATGGATGAACCATTATCAAATCTGGATGCAAAATTACGCTTGGAAATGCGATATGAATTACAAAGACTTCATTTAGAAACAGGAAGCACTTTTGTCTATGTTACGCACGATCAGATGGAAGCGATGACACTTGCAACCAAGATTTGTCTTATTAACAATGGAGTATTGCAGCAGTATGATCAACCGTTGACCGTATATAATAAGCCCAATAATTTATTTGTTGCTGATTTTGTTGGTAATCCTTCTATTAACTTTGTGGAAGCAAAGGGTAGTCAGGAGAGTGATGGAAGTATCCGGGTATCAATTTTAGATGGTATCAAAGCACGTTTTATTCCGACACAGCAGGTAGAATTAAAGCAATGGTTTGCAGAGCGAGATACGAAAGAAAAGGAAGCAGAGCTTGCTTATCAAACTATGCTCAAAGACAAAAAGAGTGTAGAAAAGACCAACAAGGATGAATCTTTTATCTATCACATTGCAAAAGTAAATGAAGATGATTACACCCTAAAGGAAGAGCCAGTGATTACAAATGAAGATTTTGTAATTGGTATCAGACCGGAAAATATCAGAATTTCTGAGAATGGGGCATTAGAGGGTATCGTTTATGGAGCAATGCCTACGGGAATGGAATCAACGATCAAGCTTCGCATAGGTGATTATTTACTTACCAGTGTTGTTTTTGGCGGCATTGTATACCAGATTGGAACAAAAGTCAATTTCGGAATGGCTGGAGATTATATTTTACTGTTTGACCGGAAATCAGGAAAATATATAGCAACCGGAAAGCTGGTAATTGATTAAGATTTTTAGGTATGTAAGATAGTAAAAATGAAAGCATGATTAAGTAATTGTTCTCATGCTTTCATTTTTTTGTGCATAAAGAGATTGGTTCCGTGCATACTAAGGATAAAGGTGAAAACATTATGAGTGAACAAAAAGATTTTAAACCGTTTATTCCGGCAGATAAGAAGTTGCCGGAATTTAGCGTTACATCGATTATCCTTGGTGCACTTCTGGCTATTTTATTTGGTGGCGCCAATGCATATCTTGGGCTTAGAGTAGGCATTACCGTATCGGCATCAATACCGGCAGCAGTTATTTCTATGGGAATCCTTCGGTTTATTCTGCGCAAGGATTCCATTTTAGAGAATAACATGGTGCAAAGTATTGGTTCCGCCGGGGAGTCGTTAGCTGCCGGGGCAATTTTTACCATGCCAGTTCTTTTTATGTGGGCATCAGAAAATGGTACCGAGGCACCATCTTTTCTGGAAATTGCAGTAATTGCGTTTTGTGGAGGTGTTTTAGGCGTTTTATTTATGGTGCCGCTTCGTGCTGCTTTGATCGTAAAAGAACATGGAGTGCTTCCTTATCCCGAAGGAACTGCCTGCGCGGAAGTACTTCTTGCCGGAGAAGAAGGTGGAACATCTGCAAGCACCGTATTTGCAGGACTTGGAATCTCCGCAGCTTATAAATTCGTTGCTGATGGATTAAAGCTGTTTCCGAGTGAAGTTGATTATGAGATAAAAAGTTATAAGGGTGCAGGCTTTGGAATGGATGTGCTCCCTGCGTTGGCAGGTGTTGGCTTTATCTGCGGACCAAAGATTGCTTCTTACATGCTTTCGGGTGGTTTGGTTGCGTGGTTTGCAATCATGCCCCTAATTGCACTGTTTGGTATGGATTCCATACTCTATCCAGCGACCACTCCGATCCATGAAATGGGAACCTGGGATATCTGGAGTAACTATATTCGATATATCGGGGCAGGAACAGTATTAGCAGGGGGCTTAATCAGTTTATTGAAGTCGTTTCCCTTAATCATCAAGACCTTTGGAGAAGCGATAAAGGGATTTAGCTTTCAGACAGGCAGTACGATAAGGACACAGAAAGACCTTCCAAGTGCCATCGTACTACTTGGTATTGGTGTTATGGCTGTTTTTATGTGGCTTTGCCCGTTGATTCCGATTAACCTTGGGGGAGCCATGATTATCATTGTTTTTGGCTTTTTCTTTGCTACGGTTTCTTCCCGAATGGTTGGCTTAGTGGGAAGCAGCAATAATCCGGTATCCGGTATGACAATAGCAACGCTTCTACTGGCAGCTATTTTGTTAAAACAGACAGGAAATACGGGAACAAGCGGTATGATTGCAGCAATCGCCATTGGTTCTGTCATTTGCATTATTGCTGCCATGGCAGGTGATACCTCGCAGGATTTGAAAACAGGCTATATTGTAGGAGCAACTCCTGTGTTACAGCAGATCGGTGAGTTGATTGGTGCATTGGTGGCAGCAATAACCATAGGAGGTGTGCTTTATTTATTAAATGCAGCATGGGGCTACGGTTCCACAGAGCTTCCGGCGCCACAGGCATCCTTAATGAAAATGGTCGTAGAGGGTGTTATGGGAGGCAATCTTCCATGGACACTTGTGTTAAGTGGTGTTGGAATTGCCGTTGTTGTTGAGATTCTAGGCATTCCGGTATTGCCTTTTGCAGTGGGCTTATATTTGCCCATTCACTTAAGTACACCGATTATGGCAGGCGGACTTGTCAGACTCTATATGGAGAAGAAAAAGGGAATTTGTGAAGAAGAGCGAAAGAGAAGAATTGGAAATGGCACATTGTATACCTCAGGTTTGATTGCAGGAGAAGGACTGGTAGGAATTCTGCTTGCGGTATTTGCCATTGTGAAAATGGACGGAAAGAGTTTTGCAGACTGGATAAATCTTTCGGGAGTCATAAGACTTGGGAATATAGGAGGTCTGGCATTCTTTGCGGCTTTGCTTGCATCGATCGTGTTCTTTATGAACAGGGAAAAGAAAGGGAGCAGGTAACAGGTATGAAGCGGAAGGAAAAGGAGAATTATCTTGATTATATTCCAAGTTATAATCCACGCTTATGTTTCGAAAAAAAGGAAAATGGACGAATTGAAGTGGAAGTCATAAACAGGGGATTCTATAATAGAGTGGCGCAGTTGATTTTTCACAGACCGAAGAAAAGTTATATTGAACTGGACGAGATAGGAAGCTTTGTCTGGGAACAGATGGATGGAAAAAGGACGATTTATGATATTTGCATGTGTTTAAAGGCCCATTTTGGCAAGGACGCAGAGCCGCTATTTGAGCGTGCTGTGAGCTTTTTTCAAATACTAAAAAGGAATTCGTTTATTGTGTATGGAAAATAAAGTTTATATTTTTATGCAAATTTCTCTTTACAAATGAAAAAAATTTTTCTATAATGAAAAAAATTCAATATAGCGTACAAAGCAACCAAAGGCGGTTAAGGGAGATACCCTCGTCTTTTTGGTTGCTTTTTTTGTTTTTCATATCTGACAGCAGTGTTACAAAGTATTGAATTGATTATTAAGCTGATAATGGAAGCTGACGAACCTGATTGGCATATGAAAACTGATGCATAGAAAGGGACTAAATATAAGTTGGCAGCGAAAGCAAAAAAGATAGATAGGAGAAAGAAAGATGTTTGATGCAAAAATGAATGTTCCGGAAGCACCGCTTCATAGAGCAGAATTTGAACACGACAACTGTGGTATTGGTGCTGTTGTTAACATCAAGGGTACAAAGAGCCGCGAAACAGTAGAAAATGCGCTGAAGATTGTAGAAAATCTGGAGCATAGAGCTGGTAAGGATGCAGAAGGTAAGACCGGTGACGGTGTTGGTATTCTGGTACAGATCTGCCATGAATTCTTCACAAAGGTAACAAAGCCTCTTGGTATTGAGCTTGGTGGTGAACGTGAATATGGTATCGGTATGTTCTTCTTCCCACAGGATGAGCTCAAGAGAAATCAGGCTAAGAAGATGTTTGAAATCATCGTTGAGAAGGAAGGCTTAGAATTCCTTGGATGGAGAGAAGTTCCATGTGTACCTTCCGTTCTTGGCCACAAAGCAGTAGAGTGTATGCCTTGTATCATGCAGGCATTTATCAAGAAGCCAAATGATGTTGCCAAGGGACTTGATTTTGACAGAAAGCTTTATATAGCAAGACGAGTTTTTGAACAGAGTTCTGATAATACGTATGTCGTATCACTTAGCAGCAGAACCATCGTTTATAAAGGTATGTTCCTTGTAAAACAGCTTAGAACATTTTTCATGGATTTACAGAGCGAGGATTACAAGTCAGCAATCGCTATGGTACATTCCCGTTTCTCTACGAACACGAATCCAAGCTGGGAGAGAGCACATCCAAACCGATTTATCGTACATAACGGTGAAATCAATACCATCCGTGGTAACGTAGATAAGATGCTTGCCCGTGAAGAAAATATGGAATCTGACCACTTAAAAGGAGAGTTCTATAAGATTCTTCCAGTAGTCAATGCATCCGGTTCTGACTCAGCTATGCTTGATAATACGTTGGAATTTCTTGTTATGAGCGGTATGGATCTTCCACTTGCAGTTATGATTACCATTCCGGAACCATGGGCAAATAATAAGACCATGTCACAGAGCAAGAAGGATTTCTATCAGTATTACGCAACCATGATGGAGCCATGGGATGGTCCGGCGTCTATCCTTTTCTCCGATGGAGATGTTATGGGTGCGGTACTTGACCGTAATGGACTTCGTCCTTCCCGTTACTATATTACTTCGGATGATCAGCTGATTCTTTCTTCTGAGGTTGGTGTGTTGCCAATCGATCCTACTAAGGTTGTGAAGAAGGACAGACTTCGTCCGGGTAAGATGCTTCTGGTTGATACTGTTAAGGGAGAAGTTGTTGATGATGATACCTTGAAGGAAAGATATGCAAAGCGTCGTCCTTACGGTGAATGGCTGGATTCCAACCTTGTTACGTTAAAGGAGCTTAAGATTCCAAACGTAAGAGTACCGGAGTTCTCTTATGAAGAGCGTCAGAGAATGCAGAAGGCATTTGGTTATACGTATGAAGAGTTGAAGACAAGCATTCTTCCAATGGCATTAAACGGTGCAGAAGCCATTGCAGCAATGGGTGTTGATACTGCGATTCCAGCTCTTTCTAAGAGCCATCATCAGTTATCCCATTCCTTCAAGCAGTTATTTGCACAGGTTACAAACCCGCCTATCGATGCTATTCGTGAGGAAGTTGTTACTTCTACCAGTGTATACATTGGAAAAGAAGGAAATATCTTAGAGGATACAGAACGTAACTGCCATTTGCTTAAGGTAAATAATCCAATCCTTACAACCACAGACTTACTCAAGATTAAGAATATGAAGAAGGATGGATTCAAGACCGTTGAGATTCCAATTACTTATTATAAGAATACCAGCCTTGAAAAGGCAATCGACAGACTGTATGTGGAGGTAGACAGAGAGTATCGTGATGGTGCAAATATCATTATTCTGTCTGACCGTGGTGTGGATGAAAACCATGTGGCAATTCCTTCTTTACTTGCTGTTTCAGCCATTCAGAAGCATTTGGTTCGTACAAAGAAGAGAACAAGCGTTGCTCTTATCTTAGAGTCTGCGGAGCCAAGAGAAGTACATGACTTTGCAACCTTGCTTGGTTATGGTGCGAGTGCAGTTAACCCATATCTTGCACAGGAGTCTATCAAGGAATTGATTGATAACGGTATGCTTGACAAGGATTATCATGCAGCAGTAGATGATTATAACAATGCGATTCTTCATGGTATTGTTAAGATTGCATCCAAGATG
>CAYUKO010000057.1:0-22842 GCA_964445375.1 uncultured Roseburia sp. | reverse complement strand
AGGCGATTGAGAAGACAACACAGAAGTTTGCAGGAGAAGGAAGAGTATTGATCAGACCGTCTGGAACAGAACCATTAGTGAGAGTTATGATTGAAGGTAAAGATCAAGCATTGATTGAAAAGGAAGCAAAAGCACTTGCTGAGTTGATTCAGAATGTAATGTTGTAACTTGTTGTTTGTCGTATTTGGAGGTAAAAAATGGTAAGCCAAAAAGTAGTTATTAAGAATCCAACAGGATTGCATCTTCGCCCGGCAGGAAATTTATGTAAGGAAGCAATGCAGTATAAATCATTAATAACGTTTACGTTTCGTGAAAGTACTGCGAATGCAAAGAGTGTTTTAAGTGTTCTTGGTGCATGCGTAAAATGCGGTGATGAGATCGAAATCGTTTGTGACGGTTTGGATGAAGAAGAAGCATTGGCAGCGATTGTAAAGGCGATTGAAGAAGGTTTAGGCGAATAAAGAAAATTGGCCCGAGCGATTAGTGTTCGGGTCTTTTTATGAAAGGTGGATATAAATGTTAAATTATAAGAGATATCGTAGAAATCCGGTTATTGATTATCCGGAAAGAGAATGGCCGAATAAGGAGATTGAAAAGGCTCCTGTCTGGTGTAGTGTTGACTTAAGAGATGGCAATCAGGCTTTGATTGATCCAATGGTTGTAGATGAGAAGATAGAATTCTTCCAGTTCCTTGTGAACATGGGATTTAAAGAAATTGAAATCGGTTTTCCGGCTGCGAGTCAGATTGAGTTTGATTTCCTGCGCCAGTTAATTGACCGTAAGCTGATTCCGGATGATGTGTGCGTTCAGGTATTGACACAGTGTAGAGAAGAACTGATTGACAGAACCTTTGAGGCGATTGAAGGCTGTAAGCAGGCAGTAGTACATATTTATAATTCAACTTCAACCTTACAGAGAGATGTTGTATTCCATATGGAAAGAGAGCAGATTATCGATATTGCCATTAAGGGTACCAAGATGGTAAAAGAAAGAGCTGAAAAGTTCCCGGGAAAGATTATTCTTGAATATTCACCGGAAAGCTTTACCGGAACAGAGCTTGATTTTGCATTGGATATCTGTACGGCTGTTCAGGAGACATGGGGTGCAACGAAAGAAAATCCAATCATCATTAATCTGCCATCTACGGTAGAAATGAATACGCCAAATGTTTATGCAGATCAGATTGAATGGATGAATAAGCATTTCAAGAATAGGGAAAGTATTATATTGAGTATTCATCCACATAATGATCGAGGAACAGGTGTGGCATCCGCAGAACTTGCTATGCTTGCCGGTGCTGACAGAGTGGAAGGTACACTGTTTGGAAATGGTGAGAGAACCGGTAATGTGGATATTATGAATATTGCATATAATATGTTCTCTCAGGGTATTGATCCGGAATTAAAGATTGAAAGAGTAAACGATATTATCGAAATCTATGAGAGATGTGTTAAGATGCCGATTCATCCAAGACATCCATACGCTGGAAAATTAGTATTTACCGCATTCTCAGGATCTCATCAGGATGCCATCAATAAGGGTGTTGCAGCGATGAGAGAGAGAAACAATGAATACTGGGAAGTTCCGTATCTTCCAATTGACCCTGCGGACATTGGACGTGAGTATGAGCCAATCGTTAGAATCAACTCACAGTCTGGTAAGGGTGGAGTTGCCTTTATTATGGATACTTACTTTGGCTTCAAGCTTCCAAAGGGTATGCATAAGGAATTTGCCAATATTATTCAGAAACTTTCTGAGGCACAGGGCGAGGTATCACCGGAACAGATTATGGAGAAGTTCAAGGAGAATTACCTTGATCAGAAAGAGCCGATTCACTTTAAGAAGCTTCGCGTAGATGATTTGTCTGGGGAAACAGATTCTGAATTTGATACATCCGTTGAAGTGGTATACGCAGATCATGGTGTTGAAAAGTCCTTTACAGCAAAAGGAAACGGACCAATTGATGCGGTACAGAGAGGACTTCAGGAGAATCTTGGTGTCAGAATTAAAGTTCTTGATTATGAAGAACATGCATTGCAGAGTGGTGCTAATTCACAGGCAGCAGCGTATATTCATTTACTCGATTCCGATGAAGGTGCTGTAACTTATGGTGTTGGTGTAAGCTCTAATATTACAAGGGCTTCCGTAAGAGCAATCTTTTCAGCAATCAATCGTTTAGGACTCGGTGACAGATAAGTAATAGAAAGGTATGGTTTGTGGTTATGAAGAAGATTATTGTAACAGGTTGTAATGGTCAGCTTGGACGTGCGATAAATCAGATTTATGAAAATAGTACAGAATATGAATGTGTCAATACAGATGTGGCAGAACTTGATATTACAAATATTGATGCAGTAACAAAGATGGTAGCAGAGGTAAAACCTTATGCTATCATCAATTGTGCAGCACATACGAATGTAGATGCCTGCGAAACAGATGTAGATAATGCATATAAAATCAATGCAATTGGACCTAGAAATCTTAGTATTGCAGCAACTCAGAATCATGCAAAAATGGTTCATATTTCTACAGATTATGTATTTGGCGGAGATGCAACTTCTCCATATCTGGAGTTTGATCCAACAGGACCAAAGAGTATGTATGGTAAGACAAAGCTTGCAGGAGAGAATTTTGTAAAGGAATTTGCAAAAGAGCATTTTATCATTCGTACAGCATGGTTATATGGTGATGGTAAGAATTTTGTAAAGACGATGCTTCGTCTTTCAGAGACAAATGACAAGGTGCGTGTTGTATGCGACCAGTATGGTTCACCAACAAGTGCGATAGAACTTGCTAAGGCGATTGCTTATCTTTTACCAACAGATAATTATGGGTTATTCCATGGAACTTGTGAAGGCTCTACCAATTGGGCTGATTTTACGAAGGAAATCTTCCGTCTTGCAGGAAAGAATACTTTTGTAGAAGCGATAAGTTCAGAAGAATACAGCGCAAATGCAAAGGCAACGGTTGCACCGCGTCCTTCCTATTCTATATTGGAGAATTATATGCTGAAATTGACAACGAACCACATGTTTGCACAGTGGGAAGATGCGATTGCGGAATATATAAAGGGGATTTGTTAAAATCCCCTTTCCTTTTATGAATTATAAAAGATTCATGGTGATGAATGCAATGGCAACACCAAGAAGCGCACCCATAAGTACTTGTAAAGGTGTATGACCGACAAGTTCTTTGAGCTTGTCTTCGGCAGATAATTCTTTGTTCATACTGCTAAAGACTTCCATCATTTCATTGATGATTTTCGCTTGAATACCGGTTTCACGTCTGACACCGATGGCATCATACATGACAATGATAGCAAGAATGGTTGCAATGGCGAATTCGCCACTGTTTAATCCATACTGGATTCCTGCCGCAGTAGAAAGAGCGCACACCGTAGCGGAATGAGAACTTGGCATACCGCCGCTTCCAACAAGACGTTCCGGAACAAAGCTTTTTGTGAAATACAGATGGATGATGGTCTTGAGAAGCTGTGCCACAAGCCAGCCTGTTACAGAAGCAATCAAGACACGGTTTTCGAGTAATAAAGATAACTGATTCATAGTTAATACCTGCTTTAGTTAGTTTTATATATGAATTATAATAAGAAATGACATAAAAAACAATAGCAGGATGAAAAAGAGCAGTGCAGTGGGGCTAAACAAGGTAAATTTATGTTGCCATGGTGATTTTGGGCGTGTATACTATAGAAAGCAACGTGAGAAGATAAAGTTTAAATATAGAAGTAATTCTAGAGGAGGTTCATTATGAATAAAAATATCGCATTAATTACAGGTATTACAGGTCAGGATGGTTCCTATCTTGCAGAGTTCTTATTAGAGAAGGGATATGAAGTACATGGCCTTGTAAGAAGACATAGTATTACCAATACTGCAAGAATTGACCATCTGATTAATTCTGAATATCATAAAGTAAAGTTTTTCTTACATTTTGCAGATACAACCGATTCTTCTAATCTGATGAGACTGATTGGTGAAATCAGACCAACAGAGGTTTATAATCTGGCAGCACAGTCACATGTAGGTGTATCTTTTGAAGTACCGGAATATACAGCAGATGCTACAGGCGTAAGTACGCTCAAGCTCTTAGAGGCTATTCGTGTAAATGGCGGTACTTGTAGATATTATCAGGCATCTACCTCTGAATTATTTGGTGGACTTCCTGAGACTGCACCACAGAGTGAGGCAACTCCTTTCTATCCAAAGAGCCCTTATGGTGTAGCAAAGCTTTATTCTTACTGGATTACCGTAAATTACAGAGAGTCTTATAATATGTTTGCATGTAATGGTATTCTTTTTAATCATGAATCTCCAAGAAGAGGAGAGAATTTCGTAACAAGAAAGATTACACTTGCCATTGCTAATATTATTGCTGGTAAGCAGGACAAGCTTTCTCTTGGTAATATGAATGCAAAGAGAGACTGGGGATTTGCCGGAGATTATGTAGAAGGTATGTGGTTGATGCTTCAGCAGCCTGTAGCCGGAGATTATGTTCTTGCAACCAATGAAACCCATACAGTACGTGAATTCGTAGAAGCTGCCTTTGGTGAGCTTGGAATTAAGGTACGTTGGGAAGGCGAAGGCGTAAATGAGAAGGGTTATGATGAAAAGACTGGAAAACTTTTGGTAGATGTTAATCCTGAATTCTATCGTCCGGCAGAAGTAGAATTCCTTTGGGGTAATGCTGCAAAGGCGGAAAAGGAACTTGGCTGGAAGAGAAAGGTTGATTTCAAGGCACTTGTATCTATGATGATGGATGCAGACTTAAAGGAAATCGCAGGTATGTCCTGTGAGGAATACAAGGCACAGAATCAATAATTTCAGATGGAGAAAGGTTTGAATGAGTCATGAATAAGACAGATAAGATATATGTAGCAGGTCATAGAGGATTAGTGGGTTCAGCCATTGTAAGAAATCTTCAGGAAAAAGGTTATACGAATGTAATTGGTAGAACGCATAAAGAACTTGATTTGACGAATCAGGCAGCAGTACGTGAATTCTTTGAAACAGAGAAGCCGGATGTTGTTGTGCTTGCAGCAGCTAAGGTTGGTGGAATCAATGCGAATAATACAGCACCAGCAGAATTTGCTTATGAAAATATGCAGATTCAGTGTAATGTAATTAAGTGTTGTCATGATTTCAAAGTAAAGAAGCTGTTATTCTTAGGAAGTACCTGTATTTATCCAAAGATGGCACCACAGCCAATTCCGGAGGACGCATTATTAACAGGACCATTAGAGGTTACGAATGAGGCATATGCGATTGCTAAGATTTCAGGTCTTGAAATGTGTAAGTTCTATAAGAGACAGTATGGTGATGATTTTATCAGCTGTATGCCAACGAATCTGTACGGACCACATGACAACTATGATTTATCTGGTTCCCATGTTATGCCGGCAATGATTCGTAAGTTCCATGAGGCAAAGGTAAATAATGCTCCAAGCGTTGAACTTTGGGGAACTGGAACACCTCTTCGTGAGTTCTTATATGTAGATGATATGGCAGATGCCTGTGTATTTTTATTAGAGAATTATAGTGGTGAGCAGCATGTAAATATTGGAACTGGTAAGGAAGTTAGTATCAAAGAACTTGCTCAGACCGTTCAGAGAGTAGTTGGCTTCGAGGGTGAGATTGTTTGGAATACCGAAATGCCAGACGGAACACCACGAAAGCTTACAGATGTTACCAAATTGCATGGACTTGGCTGGACACATAAAGTTGATTTGGAAGAGGGCGTACAGTTAGCGTATGACTGGTTCCGTGAGAACGTGCAGGATGCCAGAATGTAATATGAGTATGGATGAGAGAGTGGACATACTGAAACGTACTACGTACCTATTACTTCAAAGTGGATTTCAGGCAAATCAGCCAGGGTATCGATATCTGAGAGAGGCTGTTTTGATTGCCTGGCAGGATGAAGAAGCGGTTACAAGTGTAACAAAGCTTCTCTATCCTGAAATTGCAAAGCGTTTTAAGGCAAATGACAAGCAGGTGGAGCGTGCAATTCGAAATAGTATTGAAACTGCATGGACAAAGGGAAATCATGAGGTCTTGCAAGAGATTTTTCAGGAATATTTTGAAAAGAGTGATACAAGACCGACCAATACAGAAGTGATTAAGGTATTAAGGGATAGGATTAGTAAGGAGCAATGAGCTTGAAAACATATACAAAAACATTAAGTATTATCGTGCCCTGCTATAATGAAGAGGAAAGTATTCCTCTGTTTTATGAAGAAACAAGGAAGCAGGAAGCTTTTTTTCATGAGAAGGATGTAGAGTTTGAATTTATCTTTGTAAACGATGGCTCCAAGGATGGCACGGTAGCAGCAGTGAAAAAGCTGCGTGAACAGGATGAAAGAGTACATCTGGTATCTTTTTCCAGAAATTTCGGAAAAGAAGCTGCAATTATTGCAGGTTTAGAAAAAGCGACAGGTGATTTTACGGTATTAATGGATGCAGATTTACAGGATCCACCAGCAATTTTACCGGAAATGTATGGATATATTGAAGAAGGCTATGATTCTGTAGCGACAAGAAGAGTGGATAGAAAGGGAGAACCGCCGATCCGTTCTTTCTTTGCAAGAAGATTTTATGGTCTGATGCGTAAAATATCTAAGACAGAAATCGTGGATGGTGCAAGAGATTATCGTCTTATGACCAGACAGGTGACGGATGCCATTCTTTCGATGAAGGAATATAACCGCTTTTCCAAGGGAATCTTTGGCTGGGTAGGTTTTGATACGAAGTGGATTGAATATGAAAATGTGCAAAGAGCTGCAGGAGAGACAAAGTGGTCTTTCTGGAAGCTGTTTTTGTATTCTTTGGATGGCATAATGGCATTTTCAACAATGCCACTGTCCATGGCGTCCTGGTTTGGTATTTTATTCTGTATTCTGGCATTTGTATTTATGCTGTTTATATTCTGCAGAGCTATGATATACGGTGATCCGGTTGCAGGATGGCCTTCCACAATTTGCATTATTTCTTTTGTGAGTGGTGTCCAGTTATTGTGTCTTGGCATCATGGGACAGTATATGAGTAAGATGTATATGGAAGTAAAGAACAGACCGAAATACCTTGTGAAGGAAGAGTTCTAATCCATGAATGAGTTAATCAGTATCGTTGTACCGGTTTATCAGGTGGAGCGATTCATCAGAGAGACAATCGAAGCTGTACAGAAACAGGTATATCAGAATTGGGAGCTGATTCTTGTTGATGACTGTTCAAAAGATCGAAGCTGTGCTGTGATTGAGGAAATGGCGGCGAGTGATTCCAGAATCAGATTAATACACCAGGAAACGAATCAGGGAGCAGCAAAAGCAAGAAATACGGGTGTGCAAAATGCAACAGGTCGGTATTTATGCTTTTTGGATTCCGATGATTTGTGGGAGCCGGATAAGCTATCCCGTGAGCTTGCCTTTCTACAGGAGAAGCAGGCAGGTTTTGTATTTACCGGTTATGAATTTGCGGATGAGTATGGAAAGGGACTTGGGAAAATCGTAAGAGTTCCTGAGGAGATTTCTTATTCAGAGGCATTGAAGAATACAACTATTTTTACATCTACGGTTATGATTGACCGTACACGAATTAAGGATGAAGATATCTTTATGCCAGACATCGCCAGTGAGGATACAGCAACCTGGTGGCATTTGCTTAAGGTGTATGGAAAAGCTTATGGACTTGACTGTAATCTGGTAAAATATCGAAGAAGTGCGAATACGTTATCTTCCAATAAGATAGAGGCGATTAGAAGGATTTGGCGGCTTTATCGGAAGCAGGAGAAACTGAATGTTTTCTATAGCGCATATTGTATGTGCTTTTGGGCGCTTCGTGCAGTACTTCGAAGGGTATAAGGATAAACGAGTATAGAGGTGAAAGAGTGAGACGCTTAGAATCCGTAAAAAGAATTATTGTATTGCAGCTTTCTTTGATAGGATTGCTGGTACACACAGGAGTGTACGTCTATGTTTGGCGTACCATATATAATGACATCATGCAGAAGTATATGTGGAGAAACTTTACTGGAAAAGGTTTCTGGTTGCTTGCTGCTGTATATTTGGTTCTGCTTCTTTTCTTTTCAGCAACCTATGGAGGTCTGAAAATAGGATATTTGAAACCGCTGGATGTATTCTTTTCGCAGGCTTTATCATTAATTTTTGTTAATGCAATATCTTATTTTCAGATTTGTTTGCTTTCCTTGAAGCTGGTAACAGTATACCCAATGGTTGCGATGACATTGATACAGATAGCAATTGCAGGTATCTGGACGTTTATTTGTCAAAGAGTTTATGCACAGCTTTTTCCACCAAGAAATCTGCTTTTGATTAGTGGAGACAGACCAATTGAGAGCATTTTACAGAAGTTTGAAAGTCGAAAGGACAAGTATAACATTGTAAAGTGCGTGCATGAGGACGAAGGGCAGCAGGCGTTGGAAAAGGAGATTCTTACCCGTTATGATGGTGTTATTTTATGGGATATTAATACGGGACTTAGAAATAAACTTTTAAAGTTTTGTTATAGTAAGGATATCAGAGTGTATATGATGCCAAAGATTCCGGATATTATGATTCAGGGATCTGCACAGTTACATTTGTTTGATACACCGATTCTTTTTACCAGAGAATATTCCATGACTGTAGAACAGCGCTTTATCAAGCGTACCATTGATATTGTCTGTTCGTTGATTCTGATTATTCTTAGTTCGCCTTTTATGTTGATTACAGCCATTGCCATTAAGTGTTATGATGGCGGACCAGTGTTATATAAGCAGGTAAGATGTACCAGAAATATGCAGGAATTCAAGATTTTGAAGTTTCGTAGTATGCGTACCGATGCAGAGAAGGATGGCGTAGCAAGACTTGCTTCAAAGAATGACAATCGAATTACACCGGTTGGAAAGTTTATCAGAAAGGTTAGAATTGATGAGCTTCCACAGTTATTCAATATCTTAAAGGGAGAGATGTCGTTTATTGGTCCAAGACCTGAGAGACCTGAGATTATCAAGCAGTATCAGGAAGAAATGCCGGAATTTACTTTTAGAACAAAGGTAAAAGCAGGACTTGCCGGCTATGCACAGGTGTATGGTAAATACAATACGACTCCTTATGATAAACTGAAGTTGGATTTATTTTATATTGAAAATTATAGCATATGGCTTGATTTAAAGCTGATGCTTCTTACCTTAAAGATTCTGTTCCAGCCTGACAGCACAGAAGGTGTGGAAGAGAACCAGATTACTGCGATGAAGGAAATCAGGAAAGAGGAGGAAGAGAAGTAATGCAGGCTTTTGAATCAAAGTATTGGCAGGAAGGCATTGATAGTAAGGCATTGCTTGTATGCTTCCTGCAAAAATTGCCATATTTGCTTCTGATGGGAGTGACCGGTGCCGTTTTAGGCAGCGGTCTCTATTTGCTTATAGCGGTATGTACATCAGAAGGGACGATGTATCAAGCTAAGACAGAGTATTATATTGATTTTGCAGAGGGTAGAATCGATGCTAAGGATTATTATAATGATTTTACCTGGAATACTGTTATGGCAACGGATTGGATTCTAGGCAATACCATGGAAATGCTAGGCTACGGTTATGATAGAAACGAAGTGGACGATATGATAACGGCTGATATTTTATCAGATGTGAGATATCTGACGATTACGGTTGAGGGAGCCGATGCAGAACTGGTTGGTACAATCAGTGAAACAACAAAGCTTTCTCTTGAGAGTTTGGTAAGTCGTGTGGAGAAGGTTGCCGACTCGATTGACTCAATTGAGCAGATTAGGAATAATGGAGTGCAGCAGATAGAGGAGCCGTTGTTTACCTGGCGTGCGGCATTTTTAGGGGCTGTGTGCGGTATCCTGGTGTATGCTTTCTGGATTGCGGCAAGCTTCTGTATGGGAAGCAGATATTATACGAAGCAAGCGATTATGCAAAGCTTGGGAATTCCTATATTTGGACTTTTGTATGCAAGAAACAATGAAGCGGAGGGCGTACAGGAAAAGGCATTACAGCTTGCATTGCAGCATCAAATGGAGAAAGAAGCCTGCAAGCAGGTGGTTTTTATGGATGCTTGTGGTGGAAAGTATGCAGAAACCTGTTATGAGAATCTGTCGAAATTATATACCGAGGAACAGTTAGGGGCTTCTTTTACAGTGCAGAGCTTTCCAATTCAGAAGAAAGAGGATTACGATGTGATGCGTAAGACAGCAGGGGTTGTGCTTACGATTCCTTTTGGAAAGTCATGCAGAGAAGCGGTTGTGGAAGAGATAAATCAGTTACAGAATCAGGAATGCAACATTCTTGGTGTGATACTGGTAGAAGTTGATAGAAGGTGGATGAAGTTATACGGCATTCACTAGATGGAGGAGAAGAATGGACTTACAGGTTCTTGTTTCTGCGGTGGGACAGGATGTTTCTACACTGGCAGAACGAATGCATCTGGAAAGTGATGCGATTATTATTAATCAGACGAATCAGTTTGCTTTTCAGGAATATGAGTATGCAGGAAAGAAAATAAGCTGTTACAGCTTTGCAGAAAAGGGTGTTGGATTAAGCAGAAATAATGCCCTGCTTCGAGCAACTGCGGATATTGTATTGTTTTCGGATGAGGATATTGTCTATGATGCGGGATATGAAGCGCAGATTTTAGAGGAATTTAAGAAACATCCTGAGGCAGATATGCTATTGTTTAATATGCGTGTAGGAGAAGCGCGAGCAACCTATTACACAGAGCAATTTCATCGTGTGCATATCTGGAATGCAGGACGTTATCCGACGTATTCCTTTGCAGTAAGAAGAGAGAAGCTTCATGCGGCACATGTTACATTTTCACTTCTGTTTGGTGGTGGAGCCAAGTATAGCAATGGGGAAGACAGCTTATTCTTAAAGGATTGCTTAAAGTATGGATTAAAGGTGTATGCGGTACCTGTGACCATTGGTATGGAGGTTGAAAGAGAATCAACCTGGTTTAACGGTTATCATGAGAAATTCTTCGTAGACAGAGGTGTGTTATATCATTTTCTCTATGGAAAGCTTGCGGTACCGATGGCGATGCGGTTTCTTATGGCACATGGAGATGTGATGTGTAAGGATATTCCAAGAAAAGAAGCGTTTGCCATGATGAAGCGTGGAATTCGTTCGGTGCAGCATCTATAAATGGAAGATAAAGGAGTAGGAGCAATTTATGTCAGCAGACATGTTGATTTCGGTTGTTTTCTATATGCTGATTGTGTTGGTAACAATATACCTTGCAGGAAAAGTACAAGTGGTGGCATATGGACAGGCACAAGGGAAGAAAAGTGCATATACGCAAGAAGTGCTTTTGACGAGAAGACGGTTTCAGAATCGTTTGTATCTGGTGGGAATCTTTGTTATTCTGTTTCTCTGTTCTGCACTTCGGTTTGGAATTGGAAATGATTATAGACAATATACACAGACGGCTCATGAGGCTTTTGTTGGTGGTTATGTTGTAACAGAGGTTAGTTTTAATTGGCTTGTGAAGATTCTGTATACTCTGTCAGGGGGAGAATATTATGAGCTGGTATTTGCAGTCTTTGCATTTGCTACACTTGTTATTTTCCTAAAGGCATTCTATGAACAGAGTGATGATTTTGCAATCACTTTCTTTCTGTTTATGATGTTAGGGTTATATTTTCAAACATATAATACCGTGCGTTATTATTTGGCGTTAGCGATTGCACTTTATTCTATGCGATATGTTTTGAATAAGGATTTCATCAAATTTGTTTTTTGGATTCTGGTAGCATCCCTGTTTCATAAGTCGGTGTTACTTACGATTCCTGTTTATTGGATTGCTTCTTATGTATGGAAGAAGTGGATGATTGTTGCGGGGCTTGTTGCGAGTGCGGGTTGTTTTCTGGCAAAGGGTGTTATATTAAAAATTGCACTGTTATTTTATCCGTCGTATGAAAATACTGTTTTTCTGGAGGGTGGAACAAGTCCTGTTAGCATTATTCGTGGTGTGCTTGTGTTAGGTTTGTATGTATGGTATCGAAAGAGATATCTAACAGAAACGGAAGACAGGGAGCTTTGCTTTTATGCACAGTTAAACTTACTATCCGTGGTTACTTGCGTGTTTTTCTCGTTTCTACCGGTTGTAACAAGAATTGCATACTATTTTTCCATTGCACAGCTTTTGATGATTCCAAAGATTGTTCATGGAATCAAAGAAGAGAAGATGAGAAAAAGAGTTACAGGAATTATTATAATAGCGTGCGTTATCTTTTTCGCTGTATTTCTTGTCGGAGCGAATAGACCGGGCGTTGGATTGCTTCCCTATAGGAGCTGGTTGTTTGAAGCAGAGCGATATACTTATAAGTGATGATAAGTTAAGATAAAGTGTAATTATTTAGGATGGATTTTGTATCGTGATTATGAAGGTACTGAATAATTACGATAAAGGAATATAAGAGGTAAGAAGTGAGAGAGGAAATTTATTACAGTATTCTTGTTGTCTGCCTGAATGCAGGACAGAGATTAATCGATACGATAGAAAGTGTTATAAATCAAAGCTATCAGAATTATGAAATTGTCATTAAGGATGGAGCGTCCACAGATGGTTCTGTGGAACAGGTAAGAAGCCGATATGCAGAATATATGGACAGAATTCGTATCTATAGTGAGAAGGATTCAGGCATTTACGACGCTATGAATCAGGCAGTTACCTATGCAAAGGGAGAATATTATTTATTTCTGAATACAGGTGATTCCTTTTATGATGAGCAGGTATTAGAAAAAATAACACGCGGTATTATTAAAAAACAAAAAAAAATGGGGATGTATCCGGGCATTGTATATGGAAACATGTATCACAAAGCATTGGATAATGTCATTTATGCGGCACCACAGATTAATGATTTCACCTGTTACCGTAATGTGCCATGTCATCAGACGTGCTTCTATCATAAGAGTATGTTTACAGAGAGAGGTTATGAACCAAAATACAATGTAAGAGCTGATTATGAGCATTTTCTATGGTGTTTTTATGAGAAGAAAGCAAAAATCTGCTATCTTCCTGTGATGACGGCAGCTTATGAAGGCGGCGGTTATTCCGAAACCAAGGAACATAGAAAGCAGTCAGCAAGACAGCATCGGGAAATTACGCAGCATTATATGGGAAAAGCAAAGGCGTTAAAATACAGATGTATTTTGTTATTAACGCTTGCGCCGCTTCGCAGTGTGCTTGCTGAGAATAAATATTTTTCGGGTATATATAACGGATTAAAGACCATGATTTATCGATTAAAGAAATAGGAAAATAAGAACAAGAGATTGAGAGAGATTTGGAGGGATTGGATGAAAGTATTATGGTTGTGTAATATTATGCTTCCACTTATTGCAAAGAGTCTGGGACATAAAATAGTAGTGAAGGAAGGCTGGCTGTCCGGTTTGGCTTCCAAGCTTATGGAAAAGAAAGAACAAAATAATATAACACTTGCTATTTGTTTCCCGGCATCGGATGATTTTAAGTTTGCAGAGGGAGATCATTCTCTTTTCATCAAAAATACAGTAAAGGGTGTTCCTTACTATGTATTTCGGGAGGATACCGTACACCCTGAGAATTATGATGCTTCCATGGAAGAAAGTCTTGGGGCGATTGTAAAGGATTATGAACCGGATGTTGTTCATATTTTTGGTACGGAATATCCTCATACACTTGCTATGGCAAAAGCGTTTGGAAGACCGGAGAGAACTCTGGTAGGAATTCAGGGGCTTTGTGGTGCGATTGCTGAGGTTTATATGGCAGATTTGCCAGTTGATATCCAGAAGAAGAAGACATTTCGTGATATGTTGAAGAAGGATGGATTGTTAGAACAGCAGCAGAAATTTGTACAGCGTGGAGAGAATGAAAAGGCAGCATTGGCTTTGGTTGGTCATGTAACCGGAAGAACGGATTTTGACAGAGAAATGACGAAAAAGCTTGCGCCACAGGCGAAATATCATTTTATGAATGAGACACTTCGTGATGAGTTTTATCATGATAGTTGGAATATAGACAGGATACAACGTTATTCCCTGTTCTTAAGTCAGGGAAATTATCCGATTAAGGGATTGCATTATGTCCTTGATATCCTGCCGGAAATCGTGGAGAAATATCCGGAAACGGTTGTATATGTAGCAGGTGATGTAATTACAGCCAATAAGAGTCTTAAGGATAAGATAAAGATTTCGGGCTATGGCAAGTATCTGCTTGATACCATTCGTAAGAAAAAATTAGAAGACCATGTAAAATTCCTAGGAAGGCTGAATTCTGATAAGATATGTGCCAGATATTTAAAAACACATGTTTTTTTATGCCCTTCGGCAATTGAAAACTCGCCAAATTCTGTTGGGGAAGCCATGCTTCTTGGTGTGCCTGTTGTTAGCGCGGATGTAGGTGGCGTGCATAATCTTTTGACACACAATCAGGATGGCATTCTTTATGAGAAGAATAAGCCACAGCAGATGAAGGAAGCAATTCTTCGTATTTTTGAGGATGATAAGCTTGCTATGAGTTTATCATCAAATGCTCGTGCCCATGCTAAGAAAACGCATGATGCCGAGAGTAATTACTGCAGATTATTGGAGATTTATCATGAAATTAACCATAGTATCTAATTATATCAATCACCATCAGATTCCGCTGGCGAATGAGCTTTATCAAAAGCTTGGCAGCGAATTTGCCTTTATCCAGACGGAACCGATGGAAGAAGACAGAGTAAAGATGGGATGGGGAAGTGAAGTTGCTTCTCTTTCTTATTTAAAGTTGTATTATGAGGAGCCGGAAGCTTGTGCAGGGCTCATTATGAATAGTGATATTGTCATCTTTGGCGGTGTGGAAGATGAGAGCTATATTAAGCCAAGGTTACAGGCGGGAAAGATTGTCATTCGTTCCAGTGAGCGTTTGTATCGTGAGGGACAGTGGAAGGCAATTTCTCCAAGGGGATTAAAGAAGAAGCATGAGGATCATACGCAGTATCGGGAAAGCCCGGTGTATCTGCTCTGCCATGGTGCTTATGTTGCTTCGGATTTTGAGATTGTAAAGGCATATCCGGACAAGAAGTTTAAGTGGGGTTATTTTCCGGAGGTTCATGAGTATAATCTGGATTCTTTGTTTTTTCAGAAAAGACATTTGGACAAGAAGGGAAATAATCAGGTGAGAATTTTATGGGCAGGACGTTTTTTGAAATTAAAGCACCCGGAATATGCAATAAAAATCGCTTGTTATTTAAAGAAACAGGGCATATCCTTTCACCTGGATATGGTAGGCGGCGGTGAGCTGGAAGAGAAGCTTCATCGCATGGTAGAGAAAAAACAGTTACAGGAGGAGGTAACCTTCCATGGTTTCCAGCCACCTAAGAATGTCAGACGGTTTATGGAGGAATCGGATATATTCCTGTTTACCAGTGACTATCTTGAGGGATGGGGAGCTGTCTTAAATGAATCCATGAACAGTGCTTGTGCTGTGGTAGCGGGCCATGGAATTGGAGCGGCTCCATTTCTGGTACAGCATGAATATAATGGATTGGTTTACAAGACAGGAAAGTATAAGGAATTTGAAGAACAGGTAGTAAGACTGGTTCAGGATGAAACGCTTCGTAAGGAGCTTGGAGTCCATGCATATCATACCATGACTTCTTTTTGGAATCCAAAGGTAGCGGCTGAGCGTTTATATGAATTCTGTGAAGGACTTCTGCAAGGAAAGGTAGAGCCTCAGAAAGAAGGCCCGTTAAGCATAGCGCCTGTTATTAAACCAAAAGATGGTTATGAATATGCAAGGAATCCTTATATCAAACGATAGGAGCTTTGAAGAATATGAAACAGAAGAAGACAAAGAGCAGAATCTATGTCTGTCATACTTTTTACCATGTGTATGTAGCAGTTTTAAAAGAAATGAAGCTGCAAAGAGAAGCCAGTGCTTCTGGCACAGTATATCAAAAGGGAGATATCGCATTAAGTGAAATATCGACAAAGTTTGAAAATCTGGGCGAAAGACTTGCCAAAACCGGTATTTTTCATGAAGTATTGAAATTGGATGAAAAGCATGAGAATTTTTTCCCGGAGCTTGCCAAGTATCGACAGAATTACAGCAATATCATAAAGCACATGATAAATCGTATGATTTTTACCAAGCGTCTTCCAAAATGTGAAGAACCATACATTACGATTGACTTTAAGGCGTATCAGGATATTTATGTATTTTGTGACAGCGATCCGATAGGATATTACTTGAATTATAAGAAGATTTATTATCATGCCGTAGAGGATGGACTGGACTGTCTGAAGAATCTTGATGATGCGTATGTGGCAAATCACGGACATTTTAAGCTCAAGGCATGGTTTTCCAGACATAATCTTATCTTCATTATGAATGGGTGGGGTAAGTATTGTCTTGATATGGAAATCAATGATAGAAGTGTCGTGCCGACGGATTGTCCAAGATTCGTAGAGGTGCCAAGAAAGCCATTGGAGCAGGAGCTTACAAGTGAGCAGAAGAAACTTATGGTTCAGGCATTTATTGAAGATGCGGATATGCTTTTGGAACAGATGAAGCCAAGGTTTGAAGGCGAAGAATTTGCCATGTTTTTAACAGAACCGCACCCGGTAGAGGAAGAAGCAAGAAAAAAAGTGTGTCTGGATGTCATTTCAAAGTATTGTCAGGGTTATCGGGTATTGATAAAACCGCATCCACGAGATATGATAGATTATGTAACCTTGTGTCCTGACTGCATCGTACTTCGGGGAAGATTTCCGATTGAAGTATTGAATATGTTTGAAGGACTTCGCGTGAAAAAGGCAATTTCCATTCTTACAACAGCCATGAATTCCATGGATTTTGTAGAAGAGAAGATTAATCTTGGCGCAAGCTTCTGGGATGCATATGAAGACCCGGAGAAACATGCATTTAATAAAAAAGCTGGTCTATCGCTGGCAAATGAGCATAAAGTATTGGAGAACAAGTAGAATGTTAAAGATTTTAAAGAAAATAAATATCTTAATGGACAAGAAGCAGAAGCGTTCCATGCTGGGACTGCTTTGTATGATGGTAATAGCTGCGTTTCTGGAAACGGTAACGGTTTTGATGGTTATGAATGTGGTTCAGTTGATTGTCGATCCGGTAACCTTAGAGCAGGGAGATACTTATAAAACAATTTGCGAGATCTTACATTTAGATGGAACGGTTCAATTTTCCGTTCTTGCAATCCTGTTTTTGATTTTTTTGTATATTTCAAAAAGTGTATTCCAGTTTATGATGCAGAGAAGCCTGTACCGTTTTGTTTACTCCAATCAGTTCAAAACGGCAGCTAATCTGATGAAGAGCTTTGTAAAAAAGGACTATGAGTATTACTTGAATGCGGAAACTTCTGTGATTCAAAGAAGTATTACAGCAGATGTGAGTAACATGTATGCATTGATTCAGTCTGTTTTGCAGATTGCTTCAGAAACAATTGTGGCAATATTCCTTGTAATAGCGCTTGCGATGAAGGACCCGGTTATGACCGTGATTATTGGTGTGTTGTTAGTAGTAACATTAGTGGTTATTAAAAATATCATTAAGCCAATTATGAACCGTACGGGTAAGGAGAATCAGGATTATGGTGCAAGCATGTTTTCATGGATTGCCCAGACGATTCAGGGTATTAAGGATATTAAGGTAGCTGGAAAGGAACAGTACTTTATCAATGAATATTGCAAGGTTGGTGAAGGCTATGTAAAGGCAATGGAGCGTTTCAGTCTCTTCAACAATACGCCAAAGCTTTTGATTGAGACTGTTTGTATGGCAGGGCTTCTTGGTTATATTCTGGTATTGATTGTGACAGGCTCTAATGTGTCTGGTATGATTTCCCTTTTTGCAGCATTTGGTATTGCAGCGATGCGTTTGTTGCCGGCAGCCAGCAGAATCAATAATCAGATGACCAGTATGGCATTTAATGAGCCATTCTTCTTCAATGTCAGTGATAACCTGGTTGAGGAAACCAATGAAGAGAACACAGATATTTCTTATGCAGTAGTAGCAAAGGAAAAGCTTCCTGTAACAAAGGCAGTTAACTTAGAGGATATTACGTATCATTATCCGAATTCCGATAAGCTGATCTTTGATCACGCAAGTGTTTCCTTCCCAATTGGAAAATCGATTGGTGTTGTTGGTGCCAGTGGTGCAGGAAAGACAACCATTATTGACATTTTACTTGGTCTTTTAAAGCTGGAAACGGGTAAGGTTATGGCGGATGATGCAGATATTCAGGAGCATTACAGAGAGTGGCTTGCAAATGTAGGCTACATTCCACAGATGATATTCCTTCTGGATGCCGATATCCGTAAGAATGTAGCATTTGGTGTACCGGAAGAAGAAATCGATGATGAAAGACTTTGGTATGCATTAAAGGAAGCACAGCTTGATGAATTTGTAAAGACTTTACCAGAGGGAGTTAATACAGGTATTGGTGAACGTGGAATCCGTCTGTCTGGTGGACAAAGACAGCGTATTGGTATTGCCAGAGCACTGTATAATGATCCTGAGGTGTTGATTCTGGATGAAGCAACCTCTGCACTCGATAATGATACAGAGGCAGCGATTATGGATTCCATTAACCGTCTGCATGGTAAGAAGACATTGATTATCATTGCACACAGATTGCAGACGATAGAAAAATGCGATATGGTATTCCGTGTTGAGGATGGAGCGATTATTAAGGAGCGCTAGGATATGAAGCTGAGTATTGTAGTACCTGTGCATAATATGGCGGCAGGAAATAAATTACGTTTCTGTTTGGATTCTCTTGTGAATCAGACGATTTCTGATTATGAAATTATTGCTGTTGATGATGCATCGACCGATGAATCTTTTGAAATTTTAAAGGAATATGAGTCAAAGTACCCATGGAAATTCAAGGCGTTGCAGTCCTATGAGAACAGAAAACAGGGCGGCGCAAGAAATATGGGCATGGATATTGCAAGAGGAATCTGGCTTGGTTTTGTGGACTCTGATGACTGGGTTGCACCAGATATGTATGAGAAGCTTGTGCATAAGGCAGAAGAAACGGGTGCGGATGTTGTTGGCTGTGATTATAATATGACAGAAGAACAGAGCATGAAGATTGGAAGAGTCGTACCAAATAATACTGCGGATCAGACAGGTGTCATGAATATCGAAAAGGGTAAGCTCTTCGTTATGAATCCGGGAAGTATGGTAATAAAGATTTACTTAAAGTCTGTCATAGATGAGAATCACCTCCGTTTCCCGGAAAAGACTTTTTATGAAGATAATTGTGCATCTCCTATCTGGATGTTGCATTTTACCCACTTTGAGAAAGTGGATGAGCCGTTATATTATTATTATCAGCATGATGCTTCGACCGTTCATGAAATCAGTATGGAAAAGTGCGAAGCAAGACTTCTTATGGGTAAAAAGCTGATTGAAGAAGCAAGAAAATGCGGTTTTTACAAGATGTATCGTAAAGAATTTGAATTTGCTTTTACGAAGCTTTATTATATGAATACATTATATACCTATATGCTTGGCATGAAGCATCCAAAGCTTGACTTTTTAAAGCTGATTGCCAAGGGAATGGTAGAAGAGTTCCCGGATTTCCAGGAGAATCCGTATTATATCAAAGAGTATGATGAGGAACAGAAGAAAATGGCGGCATTACATATTAAGTCACCGTTCACATTCCTGATATACTTTAAGCTTTTATATGCATATCGCAAATTAACAGGAAAGATAAAATAATAGGCAGGTAAAAATATGCAGTTTACGACCTTTGAGTTTGCAGTCTTTTTCCCAGTTGTAGTATTATGCTTTTATATGTTGCCAAAGAAAGCCAGAACGATCTGGCTTTTGTTGGCAAGTTATTATTTCTATATGGGCTGGAATCCTAAGTATGCACTACTGATTCTGGCTTCTACCATCATTACATACATATGTGCAAGACTTCTTGATTGCTTTGAGGAATCGAAAAAGATTCCAAGGAAGCTGGTTTTGGTCAGTGGGCTTGTTTTGAATCTTGCGATTCTTATTTTCTTTAAATATTTCTATTTTTTACATGATTTGCTTTCCGATATGATGTCAGTGTTTGGCTATGGGCTGAAGGAAAGTACGCTTGATATCATATTACCAGTAGGAATTTCCTTCTATACTTTTCAGGCGTTAGGATACATGATTGATGTGTATCGTGGAGATATCAAGGCGGAGAAGAATTTCATAAGCTATGCATTGTTTGTGTCCTTTTTCCCACAGCTTGTGGCAGGACCAATCGAGAGAAGTGGCAATCTGCTTAAGCAGGTCAAGGGAATAACAGACAAACCATCCTGGAACTTTGAGAAAGTAACAAGAGGGCTTCTTGTGATGCTGTGGGGATACTTTATGAAGCTTGTGATTGCAGATCGGGCGGCAATTCTTGTGGATGAAGTCTTTGATTCTTATTATATGATGGAAGGGGTAGCACTTTTATTCGGAGCGGTACTGTTTTTGGTACAGTTATATTGTGATTTTGCAAGTTATTCGGCAATTGCCATTGGTGCAGCCGGAATTCTTGGCATTGATCTGATGCAGAATTTTGCAGCTCCGTTTTTCTCTAAGAGCATTAGTGAATTTTGGAGAAGATGGCATATATCTCTAAGCTCGTGGCTTCGTGATTACATCTATATTCCATTGGGTGGAAATCGTTGTTCTAAAAGCAGATACTATCTGAATACGATGATTACCTTTTTCATTAGTGGCTTGTGGCATGGAGCAAGCTGGCATTTTGTATTCTGGGGCGTGCTGCATGGCGGTATGATTGTCATTGGCGATATTTTAAAACCGGTGAAAAAGAAGTGGAATGCTCTATGTCATGTGGATATACAGGCAGCGGGATATCATGCGATTCAGATGTTTGTGACCTTTGTTTTATCTGTGATGTCTTTTGTCTTTTTCCGTGCAGAGTCCGTTCGCGATGGAATCTATTATTTACAGCGTATGTTTACAAGACTCGATATATGGTCGCTGACCTCTGGAAATATCTATCATATGGGACTGGATGAGAAGGAAATGAGAGTGCTGTTTGTGGCAATTTTGATTCTACTCATAATAGACTGGCTTTGTGAGAAGAAAAAGATATATTTTGATACGCTGGTGAAGGGACAGTGTCTTGCGGCGCAGTACCTGATTGCAATTGGATTATTGGTTGCCATTCTGGTATTTGGAGTTTATGGTACAGGGTACGATGCGACACAGTTTATTTATTTTCAGTTTTAGATATTAGGTTGGAAAAGGGGTTATGCACATGAAAAAAAGGGTGATTGCTATTGTCATTTTTCTTGCAATGACAATGGTGGTGTTGGGGATCACGCAGGAAATTCTACAGGCAAAGTTTATTCAGGACTCCACAACAATTGTGGATGGCTTTTATGAAGAGAAGAAAAAGGACATAGATGTGCTTTTTATCGGAAGCAGTAACAGCTTTTGTACCATAGATCCTTTAGTGCTTTATGAAGAGTATGGCATTGCTTCTTACAATTTTGCAAGTTCTTCACAGTCCATGGACATTTCCCTGTTGTATTTAAAGGAAGCCTTAAAGAGACAAAATCCCAAGGTGGTTGCGCTGGAGGTAAATTATATTCCGGGACAGAATACTTCTACGATTGGCGAGGATAGTATGCTTTGGGGATTAACAGATATGCCTCTGACGCTGGATAAGTTAGGATGCATTTATCAGATGCTTGGTAAAGTGGATGACGAGTATATGTCCTATGTATTTCCCATGCTTCGTTATCATGAGCGCTGGAAAGAGATATCAAAGCAGGATTATACGTATCCATGGGAAGAGAAAACGAATTGGACCAAAGGATATCTAAGGACCAACGAGGTCTCAGATGCGCCTGTTGATTTGTCTGGTTATGTGCAGGAAGGCAGTGTATGGCTGGATGAACAGGCAGTCAGTTGCCTGGAAGAAATGGCAGCAATCTGTAAGGAGGAAGGGATTGCGTTTGTTTTATTTAAGTCTCCCAAGCAGGACTGGTATGAGTATTTTACCACAGAGATAGGAAAGCTTGCAGAGAGTCTTGACATTGCTTTTGTGGACTATAATCCTTTGGCAGAAGAAATCGGACTGGATATGGCAACGGATTTTCGTGATATTTATCATTTGAATAATCAGGGAGCGGCAAAGGTTTCTTCTCATATGGGAGCGTATCTCAAGGCAAATTATGAATTACCGGACAGGCGAGAGGATGCAGAACCAAACAGCTGGGATGAAGCGGTGGCTTATCAGAAGAGATTAGAGGTAACGGAAAGCTATTTTACAGAGGCCACAACGATTACGGAATGTAAGGAGATGTTGGATGACCAGGAGAATTATGCAGTCATTCTAACTTACAAAGGTGGAAAGGATAAGCAGCAGTATCAATGGATTTACGTGGAAGGAGAGCCTGTCGTATCTAAAGCATGGAGTGAGGATGGAATCGTACATCAAAGAATAGAAGGTACAGAAGTAGTCCTTGTGCGCGAGAGAAAAGTATTGCAGGTTTTGATTGAGGGAATCAATTATGATACGCCGCAAAAGAACTGGTCAGCCATTGTTTATGATCTCAAAACGAATGAGGTTGTAGCGGTACTTGGATATGATGAATAAAGAAAATTATTTTTTAGCATACTAATTTTGACGTTTTATGTAGTTTGTGGTAAAATGAGTTGTTTGTATTGTTCAGGTAGGTCGAAGCATTTACTGCTGAGACCGTAAGAAAATGATACAATAAACAAAAATCCATTTGCGAAGCAAATTAAGGATGGATTTTTGCATGTAATTATGAAGGTACTGAATAATTACAATTATAGTATATAAA
>CAYUKO010000056.1:0-22930 GCA_964445375.1 uncultured Roseburia sp. | reverse complement strand
TTATAATATATCGTACATTTCAATCGTTTTAGCAATCAAAATTACGCTATAACGCCCCGTTTATGCAATATTCCACATATCCTTCTTCTGCTTTCGACACAGTTCGACACGATTCCACAAACCCAAGTTTTTTACATAAGTGCTTCGATGGTTCGTTGTTTTGGTGTACAACAGCACGAAAACTTACTTGCTCCAGTTCTTCTCTTGCATATTCAAGAATGGCTTTGCACGCCTCATATGCATATCCCTTATGCTGATATTCCTTTCCAAGCATAAATCCAAGCTCAAGTCCTTCAAAACCTTCCTTGTACTCAAGTCCTGCCCTGCCAATGACCTCATCGGTTTCCTTAAGCACAATCAACCACATACCATAGCCGTAAAAATGATAGACATTCTGAATATAATCGCTTGTATACTCTTCTTCCTGCTTCTGTGTCGGGAATAACGGCTCCATATATTTTGTAATACTTTCATCTGCATAAAGCTCATACAGACGAGGAACATCTTCTACGGTAATCTCTCTGACTTTAAGTCTATCGGTCGTAAGAATCTCCCATGGCAAACCCTTAGCACGCTGATATACCTTTTTCACATAATCAAAACTAATATCCATCAAACTTTCGATACAATATGCTCCTGATGGAAGACTTTCCTGCTTATTATTCTCATTCAGCAAAAATAAATATGGAATTCTTCTCTCATTACATTGCATAGCACAAGAAGCATCGTCCGTTAATACAAACGCACCATCCGCCTCACTACATACATCCTGCTGCTTTTCCGCCAGTCTTACCTTTAAACCCTGCCGTGTCATTTCTGCCATCAGAAAACGTAATGCTGTTGTATCATAATAATAGGTTAGAAAAATGATAAAGTTCTGCATTTCGTTTATTTCTTTCTCTTTTTCACCACAACAAATCCTACACAAATAGCTGCTGCAAAAATGATTACTACTACCCAAGCATAGCTTCTCTTGAATGGTTCTGTGGACAGCCATGTTTTATTTGACTTGATATATTCCTGATTATGATCCTCATCGTATGTTTCATGATAGAATTTGAGTTTCATAACTGATTTCGGGAAAACCGACTTTGCCTGACTTAAGGTAATCTCATTTCCTTCTGCAATTTCCAAACATTTTGCTGAGGACTGTTTGTGATTATATGTATATGCGAGTTTCCATGGCGTTTCCTCTGCAATTTCGCCAAAATGCTCCACACAACGACCACCTTTCAGGCAGCTTATGTCTGTAATTTGATTATGAGCGATTCTTAGCATATCAAGTTCCAAATCCTTTATCGGACTAATATCCTCAATCTTATTATACTGCGCTTCTATTCTTGTCAATGGCAAACCAGCTACCACGCTAATATCCGATACATTATTGAAATCAAATACCAAAATATTTAATGGCATTCCCTCCAAAACACTGATATCCTCTACCTCATTTCCCCAAAAAGTCAACCATGTTAAAGGCATTCCTTTTAACGGGCTTAAATCCACAATTTTATTATTTGGCACATGTAAGTTTGTTAACGGCAAACCTCTTACCACTTCAAGATCTTGCAATCCCGCATTTTCCAGAGTTAATCCTTTTAGGTTCGGAAGCGTACGAACAACACTATAATCCTCTATTGGAAGACCAACTAATTCCAAATAGTTTATTCCAATCCCCTCTAGCGGTGAAATGTCTGTTATTCCTGTTTCGTCGATTGTCAAGGTCTCCAAGTTTGGGAAAAACTGTATTCCTTCTATACTGCTGACTGCCTGTCCTTCCTCATCATAGAGCATAATATAACTCACATTCTCTGCTTCTTCCTTCGAAAGTCTTCCATCCTGGTCAGCATCCCAGTCATTTAGCAATATCTGATAAAATGCTTCATCCGGAATACCTGTCTCATCATTGGGAATGATGTCATTAGTAGCCGCATAGACTTTTCCTGCACTCAGCAAAATGGCCATTGATGCTAATGCTCCTAGCATTACATTTTTACTTCTTTTCATAAATTTTATCCTCCCTCAAAATCGTTCCTAAACATTTTACTTTACGTTAGCTGTATTTTCAAGTAAACTAGATATCAGAATTATTTTGTAAAGGAGATTTTTGTTTATGGCACAGAATCCAGTTGTAACAATTGAAATGGAAAACGGCGATATCATCAAAGCAGAGCTTTATCCTGAAATCGCTCCGAATACGGTAAATAACTTTATCAGCCTTGTGAAAAAGGGCTATTATGATGGTTTAATCTTCCACAGAGTCATCAATGGTTTCATGATTCAGGGTGGTTGTCCTGATGGAACAGGTATGGGTGGTCCTGGCTACTCTATCGCTGGTGAATTCTCTCAGAACGGCTTTGAAAACAACTTAAAGCATACAGAGGGCGTATTATCCATGGCGAGAAGCATGATGCCAAACTCCGCAGGTTCCCAGTTCTTCATTATGCATAAGAACTCTCCACATCTTGACGGCGCTTACGCTGCATTTGGTAAGGTAATCGAAGGACAGGATGTTGTAAACAAGATTGCTACAACACAGACAGATTACTCTGACAGACCACTTAACAAGCAGATGATGAAGACTGTTACCGTTGACTGCTTCGGCGTAGAGTACGCAGAACCTGAAAAATATTAATTTCATTAAGTGTTAATTCGACAATTTATGTCAAAATTTTCTGATACCCTCATGAGTTTTCTCATGAGGGTATTCATATTTCGTTCATAATTCTTTTTTAAATTGTTCAAGAACTACACACGATTTAGTCACGAACATTGATTATACTAAGTACATAAGTTAATGAAAACAACATTTGCAGAACACAGTAATGATAGCATTACTTATAATAACTTTTTCATAATAATGCCAGGTAGTCTTTTGATTACCTGGCATCCTCCCTTTTATGGGGATTTTATGTGTTTTTTCATTGTGGTAGCCCATTAACATACCAGTTATTATTCTCTCTTACCATGTGTAAATATAATATTTTCTCACCGTCTTCAAATTGAAATACACACTTTATCATCTTTTCATCTTCACTTCCCTCTTCTATTACTTCACTTTGTGTTAAACGACCATTCTGTTTCCCCCACTCGGCCTGCTGCTCATCTGAATATTCAATTCCTTTTGATAATGTGCAAATCCCGGCATAATCACCCACATTATAAAATGTACTATATATATATAAACGTATCCAATGATTCCTGCGCATAAATTCGATATGCTTCATAATAACTATCATCCTGTTTTAATAACAGTGGCTCGCTACAAGCTTCTTCAGTAAATATTCTCCACTCATTATCTCCCCTCTGATAAGTTATTGTTGTTATTCTGGCATCTCCTATCAAAAGATATCCATATGTTCCATCTGTAAATTTCACTACATCATCACTGCATAGCCTTATTCTGCTTCCCAACTCATCCTGTAACGCATTCCATTTGGAAACCACCTCTGAAAAAATATTTTCCTCTTCTACATCTGACTTCACTAATAAGTCCTTCTCCCAGGAGAAACAGTAGCAATATTCATCCATCTTTGGTTTTATCCATATATTTTTTCCATCACTACTTACCGATATATCACAATCCCCCTGCACCTTTTGACATCCTAGCTCCTTCAAATTCAGACTATTAACAATCTCATTGCTATGTAAATCATAAATAAATAAACCAAAATAAGCATGAAAAATTATCTTATCCTCATCTGCATAATCTAATTTCGGTAAATCTGTATCTATATATGTATTACATGCCCAAATCGCTTTTTGATGCTCTATTTGAGTAACTGGCTGTTCTTCTATCTGAAATTGTTCTGTTGTAAACTCATCATTCACATCGTTTTTACTAACCTGCGCACATCCTGTTAATAAAACAATTATAACTCCTGCTAACAATATGCTTTTTTTCATATAACTATCCTTCCAAAACGATAGAAAGGGATGATTAACGTCCCTTTCTGCAAACCATTTATAAATCTGTTATTTTTTCAGTCTTTAACATTGCATACAACAAATTATCACAATCTACTGCCTGACTATATGTTTGACTGTTTCCAAGAAAAATCTCCTTCATTGCTTTTATGATTTCAACCCAATTCTGTTTTTTATTGCATATTGCATCTGCATCTTTTATTCCTGTACATATCCCACTTAATTCTCCAAAATCTGCAAATGCTCTCATTTTTCCAAATGAGCATATTCCCTTATTATTTATCTGATTGGTATCATCCAAATATGACAATAATGCAAACATTTCCATTTCTGTCGCATTCTCTGGATTAACTTCATTTACGCTTATTTCATAATCTCCAACCTTTACGACAGGTTTCGCTGGAGTTGAAGAATCAGCATAAGATGCAATATATACATCCTGTCCAACCGTAATAATACCTATCCTCTTCCCCTCATCGGATGAATCTGTTTTTTGGGTTGCATTCCCTACTTCAAATGATTTCTTTGCAAAGCAACTCTTCGACAACTTTTCTGCATTATTAACACTGCTGTTTTGAATCCCTCTAATATCCACAATTTTTCTCCCACTTTCATAACAAAAATTAATTGAATGTAAATGTTTTAGAAGCCGTTAATGTATTCCACGGTGACATTGCGTTGGTATATTGTACTCTAACATTAAATCTTAATCCTGAATATAATTGATTTAATGTATATCCTGTATAAAAATATCTCTTATATCCATCTACAATTCTATCTCCATTCAAATCCACCATAACCATTTCATTATAATTTTCTGTCAATAAAGTATTGTTACAGTATACATATCTATTTTTGCTTGTTCCTATTTCAGTCACTTCAATATATATCTTATTATATTCATCAACTGTTATATCCGTTATCCCTATTTGCTTCAATGAAGGAGCTGGTGCTGCCTTTACCTCTATAAGATTTGTGTTTAACATACATACACACATTGCACATAATACCATTGCTCCAATAAATCTTTTTCATATAAATTCCACCTTTCTGAAACTCAAAAAACATCATGTTCCTCTAATTATTCTTTGGTCATAAATAACATATTTCTAATCTTCTCCATTTTTACTCAAGCACTTGATATTCCTATTTTTACACAAATATAAAATTTATGTTATATTTTCCCTCATCTGTCTTTTTTTATCCCTTAATTGACATAATCCGACAACATTTGTAATAATGTATACCCGATTCCCGATATTCCTGTCATGAATCCCATCATATATTTATCCTGTGGCAGTAAAGAATCCGTACATACCACATAAACAATTTCCCTCTTAAGTTGTTCCATATATTCTTGTTGCTCTATTGTAAGGTTGTAGTACTTTTGATATTCTCTCATAATCAAGTAATTACCCGACATTCCATGGCAGATACATAACCCCTTTCGCATAGATTGAGAAAATAATACCTTAACTGCATTTTCCAAATCACGTTGAACAATGATACTATTCTGATATTCCGGTAATTGCAACAATTGCAATCTAGACAACAATATTCCCGCTGCACCATGACACCATGCATTTGCATAGGAGTTCTGCCCGACATAGCGTAAATCTTTCCAGTTCCCTATTTCTCCATCATATAGTGAATCTTCATATGCCAATAGTTCATCAATTACTTTGCGGTATTTCTCATCTTTCGTATTCTTTAACAGTTCTGTATAAGCCACAATAAATCCACTATTTCCATGTGCCATTCCCGAAAGAGTTTCTTTACAGGATTCTCCTCGAAATCCATAACCTACACTCTGTTCTTCCATACTATTCATGAGATAGTCACCAATCGTTATTGCGAGTTTTCTATAATCCTCTTCTTTGGTAATTTCATAAAACTTGGATAATACAATGATTATTCCTGCGTTTCCAGCTAATAAATCATGCTCCTTATCCTGTTGATAACTTTGCTTCAAATAAACTACCAGTTTCTTTGCATAACTCAGGAATACTTCTTCCTCCAAGCTCTGATAAAGAAGCAAAAATGTATACATAACAGAACTGATTCCTAGCATTAATCCATTCTGTCCACTTACCTCTACTTCTCTATGCTCGTAACAAATATCATCCACATACCTAAATAACTTTTTCCTTAGTAGCTTATACATACTATCATCTGCTAAATATCCTTCTTTATATACCTCAGCAACAAACAAAACCAAGCCACCGATTCCATGATAGAAATCGTATGTGGCAGGTTCCATTCTCCAAAGATTGGTTCCTTCGAGTTTCATAGTCTGCCAGCTAATATCCTCTTGTTCTATCACACTCGTTTTCATGATTCGTTCTATTATGATATTTAAAGCTTTTTTAACCTTTGCTTTATCTGTTTTTCTACTTTCTAGAAGCTTCATTTTGAGTGTAAAATATTCATTTTGTATATGCTTAAAATCCATCATTTCCACAGAAAGCCGGATTAATTCCAATTGCTGCTGCAAATCCTTTTCATTTAAGTTTTTCACCTTTTCCATGTATGTTCTATGAGCAGACTGTTTATAAACAGATAACTCCTCTTTGGCATCACATTCCAACAAAGGAATATCCAATTTCATCATTGCGGATATTTCCTGCTCTATAATCTCTCTGTCAATGTCCTCTTTCTGCAACACCTGCAACATAAGCAAACGATATTCCGAACTCTTCAAAAATATCGGATGTAAGGAACTTGATAAATACATACTATATTGCTGTGTATGTCTGACAAGATACCTTGTCCTTTCTTTCCATATCGGTTCTATCATGGAATCCAAACTAATTTTTTCCCTCAGAAACAATTTATAAGCCTCATAAAATCCTTCACAAATATCATCTAAATAAGCATTCACATACTGCTTTTCACCTCGATATGTAGGAATACTATTTGTTCTTATTACTTTTCTGAATTCATAATCTATATACATCTCTGAAGTTTTTGCCTTTCGAATAACAGGCAATTTTACTGTGGACTTTACTTCATCATTGCAATACAAGGCACTGATAATAATCCCCTCCTGTCCATTACTCCATACCGGTGTAGGCAAAATGCCTGATGTGAGAACTGACGTACTTATCTTACTTTTTATTGATTCTTCTGCATTCTCTTGTTCCTGTCTCATTGCAATTCCCGGCATAGTTTCCACATCAACTACAACTGGGAACTCCCCCACAGCCAATATATTCTCCTGATGCATATCCGTAATGCGCAATAAATAGCAAAGAAACAAATGAATCCCCATTCTCTTGTAATATCTCTTAACAGCTTCCTCTCTTTCACACTCCTTACTGCGCAAATATGCTTCCCAACCATACTCTTGTCGATTTATTATCTTATAGTAGTATGACGGCAGTCCTATTTTCTGACAAAAGGTATTATATAAATGCTGATACTGCATCTCTTTATTCATGCTATGTGGTTTATAGATTATTCTGCATCCATTATCCAGCAAGCATTGTATAACCTGTTGTCCTTGCTTATGGCTGTCAGAACCACCAAACTGTATACTATGAATTCGTTTAAACTCCTTTCCAAAACATAGCTGTTCTTCTATCTGTTCTTTATCCCTTTGTAATCTTTCCACAAACCTTTGTAAATTATGATATGCATACTTCATTCTTATATAAAGCAATCTCGTCATCTCAGGATACTCCTGACATAGCTTTATAGCATATTTCTTATCTGCAAGTTTTTCGCAATATGCCTGATATTCTTGGCAGCTAGTATCTCCTCTTAGTTCTCCCTTCCTTTTACAAACCTGCATATCGTAGATGCACACACGTAATGGAATATGATAAATACTATCAAACAGTGTTTTCACTATTACTTTTTTGGCATTCTGTATACTATCAAATTCTTTCCATTTTACTTGTACATAGTTAAGATACCCTTGAATCACCAACTGATAAAAAGGCGAAAACACTTCATCTTTTAACGCTTTCCCTTCTATTTCATCATCAGCTTCCAACCAAACACTCAAAAATTCTTGCGTTTCCTCAACGCCATCAATCAATATGTCTATAATCTCCTGTTCATAATTATTCATAAGTTTTTCATACAGCTTTTCTCCCAAGATTTTATTCCAAAATACCTTTTGTTCTTCTGTCATTTCTTTTATTTGTATCATTATAACCACCTATATCATCGCATTTATATCAAGAAAAAAAGACCTTCGATATTAAATATCTCCAGTCTTCTTTATGCTTAACAACACAATAAAGTTATCCTTCCTCCACACTGCGTTGAAATTGAAACTATTCCCTCCGTTTTTACAGAAAGCTTCTCAGCCTCTTCCAATTCTTTTACAGCATCTCCTGCACAAAGCATTATTTCCTCCATGGTTCCTTCTCCTTCTCTATTTTATTATTACCAAGTCCACTTGAAATCTCTGGTTTTGATAGCTTATATCTAACATCCCTTTATATCGCTCTACAATCTCTCTCGCATTCTCAATTCCCCAACCATGTTCATTTTTCCCATTCTCCTTGGTTGAAAGGAATCGCTTGCCCTTTTTCTGTGGCTCCACTCTATAACTATTTTCTATATATAACTGGAACATATTATTCCGGTTTCTCATTTTTATATTGATATATCGATTATCTGTATCGCATCTTTCTATCGCCTCTATAGCATTGTCCAGTAAATTTCCTAATACATAGAAAATATCATATTCTGCCATCGGTAGCTCTAGCAAATCAATTTCCAGATTGAATTTCGTCTGTAACGCTTCTGCCCTCTGCTTCGCATTATTAAGCAGAAAATCAATTCCACCATGACCAGTCCAGACTTCCCTTTGCTTCTGTTGTTCATGAAATGCATTTTTTGCTTCTATATATTGAATACCATTTTCATAATCATTTCTTAGAAAACAATCATATAGATAAGAAAAATCGTGTTTTCTATCATGATTCATCTTCCGATTGCGCTCTATTTCCTGATTTAGCAATGCATAATTCTCTCTAAGGGAGCTTTCCTTCGACTCCATCATTTGCTTATTCTTGCAAATTAACTGGTATTCCATTGTCGTCACAGACAATATCACCACCAAAAGCAGACATATGATAAATACACATGCCATAATAAAAATAGAAAAAGAAAACTGCTCTGCACCAAGGTTCATGAGATATATTACGACCACAAACTCTATTACACCGATTCCGCTTAAACTTGCTCTCTGATGTGGCATCTGTTGCAGAAAAGAAATAATACGTGTTCTATATTTTCGACTTAACAGATACACACTGACTATAATTCCTATATTAATTAGCATTTCCCATAGATGCGGATTCAGATTCGTATCTCCTAAGCCAGTTTCATATACAATTCCACCTAAGATTAATACTGGCATTTTTAGCAGCAAGCCGGTTGCCTTGTAGAATACAGTCCACGCAAATACTCTACTTATAGATGTTTTTGTCCAACCCCATAACCAAATGCCTATAATAGGTACATCTAGCGGGAAATAACTGGTCGATATCAAACAACGAGTATTATTCCTAACATCAGCTTCAAAATTTAGCAACAAAAATATAACTAATACCCACTTTATCCATTTCTTATGAGAAGAATCTGCTCCATACGACTCAATAAATATTCCCATACCACAGAGCGTTTGAAATAATATCTCTATAAAGGATAATATATATAGTACCATTACCTCATCCCCCTCCAATAAGCAGCAATCGCCTTTCTGACTTCCTGATATCGTGGTCTGCTAATCGGTAATACGGCACCATTTCTCATAAATAATTCACCTCTTTGGCAAGAGGTTACATGTTCAATATTTGCAACGTAGCTTTTATCTATATAGATAAATTCCGGAGAATTAAGTTCTTCATATATTTTCTGTAATGATGTTCTTACCCTACTCTCACCATTTCTATGTACAATTGTAATATACTTTCCATCCTTACTGATATAGAAAATATTTCGATATAATATTTTATCCAGCCCCACTACCGAATCTATAATATACGCTCTCTGATCCAGTTGGTCTATCTTCGGCAGAAGCACATCATATGCCTCTGCCAGTTTCTCTCTTAATAACGCCTTAGGAATATAACGAAATGCATTTACTTCAAAAGCCTGTATTGCATATTCTACGTGATTGGTTACATAGACAATAATCGGTTCATTATAATATTGGCGAATCTCCTTCGCCACCTGTAAACCTGTCTTATCCGGCATATCCATATCCAACAAGAAGACATCATAATATCCGCCCTCCTGAAGCTCCATAATCGCATGCTCACTTCGTTCAAAGGTTTTAATCTCATATTCATATTCTTTTTGCCTGAAATATTCATCCGATAATGTTTCTATCAGATTTCTATCCATACTATTATCATCTATAATTGCTACCCGATACATAATGTGTCCACTCATTTTCCCGTATACATACTGTTCTGTACAAGAAGAACCCCTCTTATACATTAACATAATATAAAATATCACATTATGTTACTTTTGTCCTTGAATTGTTGATTTTTGTCCTCGAATTGTTACTTTATATAACGCAAAAGGGACATCTCTGTCCCTTTCTTATCCTTATTCCAATTCAATTCCATTACCAATACCGTTTTGTCTTGCTCCTTTTTTCTTGGAATTCTTCAATGCTCTCGATACTTCTCCCCAGTCTGAATTACTTACTGCAGTCACATATTCATTTAAAATCTCTTGATTCGGTATAAATACTTCTTCCGATTCACTTAAATAACCAAGATATCCCAAATGCACAAGCAATGTGAAAACATCATCCTTGGAATGAAAAGTTACCATATCATTCGTGAAACTACGCATATCAATGGATATTTTCGCATTTTCATTCATCATAGCGATAATATCATCCTTCATTCCTTCAAAATTCATATCAATATAAGTACGAAGAGCTTCAAAGGTTTCTGTCTGATTCCAATAATGTTGAAATTTATGAAACTGCATGGCACTGATAACAGACCTTGGATTGTATATAGAACCTACATCCTCCATCCAATATCCATCATACCATTTCTTTGTTTCCTTAAAATCCATCTGATATTTTTCACATAACTTCTCTACTTCTGCTTCTGTAAATCCTACATACTTCGCTAGTGGTCCGGCAAAGGTCATGGAAAACTCATCAAACATATTCAGCGCACTATGCGTTCCATATTTCTTAATCGGAAGGATTCCTGTCATATAGCCTAATGCAATATAACTTTTATCCTTTAATAAATCTCTTAGGAAATCCAAATATACTTTTTGTGCTTCCGTATCATGCTTATATTCCCGAAATACACAATCCCACTCATCAATAACAACCATGAAAGGAATCTTTACTTGCTGATAAATATCCTGCATGGTACGAGTCAGATTTTCTTTATCAAAATATCGAAAATCTGGATACTCTTCTAACAAATCCCATAATACCGACTTTCTTACAAGCCCTAGCATCTCTTCCATAGAATGACTCTGACTTGCAAATTCCTGCATGTTAAGGAAAATAACATTATACCGATTCATTTCCTTCTGAAATGAAGCAGAATTAGAAATCTCATATGGCTGAAAAATTTCCTTTGAATCGCATCCACGGCTATAATATGCAACTATCATATTTGCAGCAATCGATTTTCCAAAACGTCTTGGTCTGCTTACACAGATAAATCTCTGTGGCGTAGCCAGTACTTCATTGCAATAATCAATCATTCCTGTTTTATCTACATATATTTTTGCACTTGTATCTATTATGAACTTCTCATTTCCAGGATTTAAATATACTCCCATATAATTCCCTCCGTGGGTTCTTACGCCGCTGAAGCGTACGCAAAAAAATCGGTTATACTTATTAAAAGTATAACCGATTTCCGTTATCTACACAAGGTACGATATACGCTTGTTATTATTCAGCCTTTCCAACAGATCCGAAAAGTTCCATCTTCTCCTTAACAGTAGCCTTGATTGCTTCAAAGCCAGGAGCTAAGAGCTTACGAGGATCGAATCCCTTGCCTTCTAAATCCTTACCAGCTTCTACATACTTACGTGTAGCATCTGCGAAGGATAACTGACATTCTGTGTTAACGTTGATCTTAGCAACACCAAGAGAGATTGCCTTCTTGATCATATCTTCAGGGATACCTGTACCACCGTGAAGAACTAATGGCATCTCGCCTGTCTTCTGCTGAATAGCATCTAATGTTTCGAAGCTAAGTCCAGCCCAGTTTTCTGGATACTTTCCATGGATGTTACCGATACCAGCTGCAAGCATATCTACGCCAAGATCAGCGATTGCCTTACACTCTGCAGGATCTGCACACTCACCAGCACCTACAACACCGTCTTCTTCTCCACCGATAGAACCAACTTCTGCTTCGATAGACATTCCCATAGCATGAGCTACTGCAACTAATTCCTTAGTCTTCTCAATGTTCTCTTCGATTGCATAGTGAGAACCATCGAACATGATAGAAGAGAAACCAGCCTTGATACACTTATAACATCCGTCATATGTACCATGATCTAAGTGTAATGCAACTGGAACTGTGATTCCAAGAGACTCGTCCATAGCCTTAACCATAGCTGCTACTGTCTCAAAACCTGTCATATACTTACCAGCACCTTCGGATACACCTAAGATTACAGGGCTGTTTAATTCCTGCGCTGTTAAAAGAATAGCCTTTGTCCACTCAAGGTTGTTGATATTGAACTGGCCTACTGCGTAATGACCAGCTTTTGCTTTTTTAAGCATTTCTGAAGCTGAAACTAACATAATTGAAACCTCCGTTAATTTTTAAAATAATCGCTTTTTTCTTCCGATACGTTAGATTATACCTCTTAAACCACAACTTGTAAATAAAATTGTCATTTTTTTAACGTTATCTTTTTAACTCTTTCTTCTTTTTTCTATGCCTGAAGTACTGTTTTATCCTCGAAGAATCGGATGCAAACGCCTCCTGCTTTTACAATCTGATCTTCTACATGTTGAGAGAAAATCGTCTTTCCATGCTCTGCATGCATAAGCTCTACATCCTCATCACTGCTGTTCACGATGATTTCCAGAGCTTCACTCCAGCCAATCTTCTGGAACTGGATGACCCTTGGATTCTCATAATCACAAGGGAAGTGGAAGTTACGCTCACGCATAAGCTTTTCTTTCTTTCGAAGGGCGATCAGCTCTTTTGTAAAGGCAATCTGTTCTTCATAAGTTCCCTGCTCTATCTCATCCCAAGGCATACATCTTCTGCAATCCGGATCAAAGCTGCCCTCCATGGCGATTTCCGTTCCATAGTAGATACATACACTGCCCGGCATGGTAAACAACAGGGTTAACAATGCTTTGTATTCATCCATATTCTGAACCACATTGCGTAAACGGATGGTATCATGCGAATCCAGCAGATTAAAAAGTACATCATTGGTCTGCTGCATATAATTCGTATAGCAACGGTTAATCATACACTCGAAGTCTTCTCCTGTCAGACTCTTATCAATGAAAAAGTCCTTCATACTTCCACCAAGCGGATAATTCATAACTGCATCATATTCATCGCCACGAAGCCACGCAATCGCATCATGCCAGATTTCACCTAAGATATAGATATCCGGCTTGATTGCCTTTAAGGCTGCACGCAACTCCTTACAGAAGGTATGAGATACTTCGTTTGCAACGTCAAGACGGATACCGTCCACATCATAATTTCTTACCCAGTCAGAAACCACACCTACCAGATATTCTCTGACCTTTGGATTATTGGTGTTTAACTTTGGCATATTATCAAAGAATGCAAAGGTATAAAGCTGTCCTTTTTTGGCAGCTCCACCTACCTTAGTCAATGGCCATTCCTGAATCATAAACCAGTCATAATACTCAGACTGAGGTCCTTTTTCCAGAACATCCTGCCATGGCTTGAAGAAATAGCCACAATGATTGAATACAGCGTCCAGCATAATTCGCATGCCTTTTTCATGAGCCTTCTGCACAAGCTCCTTCATTGTCTCTTCATCACCAAAGTGTGGATCGATTCTTGTGTAATCGGTTGTATCATACTTATGATTAGATGGAGATTCATTAATTGGTGTCAGATAGATTCCGGTAATACCAAGCTCCTGCAAATAATCAAGCTTATTGATGATTCCCTGTAAATCACCACCATATAAATCTCTATGTCCGATTTCCTTCTTACTTCCCCATTCCAGACAGCCTTCCGGATTAATTGCAGGATTACCATTACAGAAACGGTCCGGGAAAATCTGATACCAGATTGTCTCATTTACCCAATAAGGAGTACGATTGACATCCGAAGAGTTCTGCCAAGGCATGGTAAAACACTGACGGCTTCTTCCTTTTAAGTGCATCTGTTCTTCGCTTACGAAACCATCTTCAAAGTAGTACCATTTCTCTGTTTCTGTGATTAGCTCGAAGTAATATTTCAGTCTCTTATAAGGTGGTACAATTGTGGTCGTCCACCAGATCTGGTGCTTTAACTTCTTCTTAAATGGAATATTTGCTTTATCACCAGTCCAGTCTTCGCCGCCGCCTAAAATACCATTGGCAAAAGGGTCTCCATAAACTATGTTTACTTCCTTTACGTCATATCCTGTCTTTAAATTTATAATTAATTGATTGTCGTCTAATGCATAACAATAGTTATCCGTTGCTCTGTGAAATACTGCTGCAAACTCCATAATTAATACCTTCCCTTTCTTCTAAAACGTATGATTTCCATTGTCCCACAATAAGATTTTTCTCTCGGAAAACGTTTTCCGAAATTTGTTAAAAAATGAGGGATTTCAAACTCCCTTTCTGTTATCTTACACGTTATTATCACATATCGCAAGTATTATTTTTGCTAAAGATTAAATATAGAATATACAGAAAAAGCCAACCATATTTCATGATTAGCTTTTTCAACTTATTCTTTCACGATAATGTCGATGGCTTCCTGCTTATTGGTAAGTTCTACCCTTGTATGGTTTCCACCAAATTCTCCATCCAGTGTCCAGGCAACTTCCTCCTGAGACTCAAATATAAGAGATGATGTTTTAAAGGCATACATACATTCTGCATCAATCTTGTCACTAACCAAAGCTGCAAGAGTCTTGTTTAGCTCCATCAGATTATTCGGGCGCTTAATCAATGTTACTTCAAATAAACCATCATTCAAAGCAACATCTTTTCCTGTAATATTCCTAATTCCACCGATGGAATACGAATTGGTTACCATACCATAGATAAAGTCACCTTCCATAACAAAATCATCACTGGTTACTTTCATGTGATAAGACTTAATATTCTGTATCTGTTTTATTCCTTCCAGAATGTAGGCAGTATGTCCTAACATATTTTTCATTTCCTGTGGTGTACCATAGGAAACCTCTGTAAAAATACCAAATGCGGCAACATATACGAATACGTCTTCATTAAAAATGCCTACGTCGCAGGCAAAAGTGTGGTCTGCTGCCACAATTTCAGCAGCTTTTTTCATGGTTGATGGAATCTTTAAACTATTTGCAAAGTCATTGGTACTTCCTGCCGGAATATATCCTATCTTTGTCTGAAATCCTGACTGTATCATACCTGTTACGATTTCATCGAGTGTACCATCACCACCACTGCATACAACCAGTTCATACTCGCGGTCACGATTCTTTATCAGTTGTATGGCGTCACCCTGACACTGTGTGGTATATACCGTTACAACATAACCAGCTTTGGTTAATATATCAACAATCGTTAACAGGTGATTCTTAATCAGTCCTTTTCCGGCATGCGGATTTACGACAAAGAGTGCTTTCTTAAACTGCTTCTCCATTTAAAAATCTCTCAATATGTTCTACAGCGGCTTCCTCATCGGAACCATCTGTGACAACGGTAAGCTCACCACCGTTTGCAAGTCCAAGACTCATCATACCCATGATACTTTTTGCATTAATTGTTTTTCCATCTACTTCCACACTTACTTTGCTTTCGTACTGACTGGCAATCTGTACAAACACTGCCACAGGTCTTGCGTCAAGACCCTTGTCCAATTTGACTGTCATTTTCTTCTGAATCACATTACTCACCAAACCTTTCCATAATTCTCCCATTTTATGTTTTCAATCTGTCAGCCAGCTCACTAAGCTTTCTTAGTCTGTGGTTGACTCCCGACTTTCCGACCTTAGGCTCCAAATACTCTCCCAATTCTTTCAAAGTTGCATCCGGATAATCGAGTCTGACCTCTGCAATTTCTCGCAGGTTATCAGAAAGATTGTCAAAACCATAATGATCCCTGATATAAAGGATATCATCTATCTGCTTCGTTGCCGCATTCACTGTTTTGGTAATATTAGCGGCTTCACAATTAACTCTTCTGTTGATAGAATTTCGCATATCCTTCAGAATACGAAGATTCTCAAGATTCATAAGTGATATATGGGCACCCATAATATTCAGTACTTCTACGATGCCCTCACTTTCCTTAATATATACTACCTGATAACGCTTTCTTGTTACAATTTTTGCTTCTACATCAAAAATGGCAAGCGTGTCCTGTATCTGCTTTGCCTGACTTTCATTTTCACATACAAACTCTAAATGATAACCCTTTTCCGGATTACTCATTGAACCAATACTTAAAAATGCGCCCCGCAAAAAAGCCCGCTTACAACACAGACTTTTCAATACCATGGAATTGACAACCCGCTCTTCTTCCGAATACTTTATTGCCTGCAAAATCTTTGCAACAAGTTCCTGATCTTCATAATGAAAATGGTGGTCATCCTCTTCCATTTTGGTTTCTATATTAAATGTTTTCTTAAGCAATGTAAAGCACTTTCTGGCTACATACGGTGTCTCCTGCTGTACATCAAAACAGCTTGTTCCATCTGCTTTCATGCGCACTCCACCAGTATATTCCAGAATCGCCGCAAGCTCCGCAATCTGGCAATGTCTTGCGGATGCGACCTGCTTTACCAGCTCTTCCTTAACCTCTCCCGAAAATGACATACCTGTCCTCCATAGCCTGCCTATTTCACATCACGATGGCGCAGTGTCAATCCGTATTCGCCCTGATCACGGAATCGATTAAATAACTCTCCCGCCAGAGTAACACTTCTATGCTGACCTCCGGTACAGCCAATCGCTACAACAAGCTGATACTTTCCTTCTTTGACATAATTCGGTATCAAAAAGCTTATCATATCTGACAGCTTATCCAAAAATTCATGTGCCTCCGGATATGCCATGACATAATCCTGAACTTCTTTATCAAGTCCTGTCTTATGCTTAAGTTCATCCAGATAAAAAGGATTTGGCAGGAATCTGACATCAAATACCAAATCTGCCTCCTGTGGAATTCCATGCTTAAAACCAAAAGACATGATATTAATCATTAAACTATTATATTTTTCATTATTTACAAAGATACGGTCAAGCTCTGCCTTTAACTCTCTTGTAAGCAGATTGGTTGTATCAATTACATAATCTGCTGTATCCCGAATGCTGGCAAGCAGATTACGTTCTTCTGTAATACCCTTCATCAGATCACCATCTGCTGACAGCGGATGAAGTCTTCTTGTTTCTTTATAACGTTTTAACAGTACCTGGTCAGAAGCCTCTAAGAACAAGACTTCCACCGAATACTGCGACGCCTGCAGGCTTGCAATGATCTTCTTGATATCCTTAAATGACTGATCCGCTCTGACGTCCAGTCCCAAGGCTGCTTTTTGTATCCCGCTGTTTGGCATGGCTAAAAGCTCTGCAAACTTATCAATCAAAGCAACAGGCATATTATCTGCACAATAAAAGCCTGCATCCTCCAGCATCTTCATTGCTGTACTCTTTCCACCACCGCTCATACCGGTTACAATTACGAATCTCATGTTACTATATCCTGCCTTTCCCAAAACGTAGCTCAAATCTTCTATCTAATCAAAATCACCAAGACGGATAACCTCCGGCTCTAATGTGACACCAAATTTTTCCTGTACCTGTTCCTGCACCTTTTTCATCAGCTCACAGACATCCTGTGCTGTAGCATTCTCTTTGTTGATCACAAAACCACAATGCTTTTCGGATACCTGTGCACCACCTACCTGAAAGCCTCTTAATCCTGCATCCTGTATCAGCTTTGCTGCAAAATATCCTTCCGGTCTCTTAAAGGACGAACCTGCACTTGGATATTCCAAAGGCTGCTTCTCTCTTCTCTTTGCTGCCAGTTCATCCATTCTTGCCTTAATCTGCTCTTTATCACCTCTTGCAAGCTTTATCGTAACACTTAAGACAATATAGGATTCTTCCTTCAAAATACTGTGACGATAGGAAAAATCCATCTCTTCACAGCTTTTTGTCACGATTTCTCCCTTCGGCGTAATCAGTCTTACAGACTCTACCACCTGCTTCATCTCACCATCATAAGCTCCGGCATTCATAACGATTGCCCCACCAAGACTTCCGGGGATTCCTGCGGCAAATTCAAATCCGATAAGCTCATGCTCTAACGCCACTCGTGCAATGGCTGCAAGTGTTGCACCAGCCTCACAAATGAGTCTTTCTCCTTCTACCCTGATATCGCTGAATTCCTTAGACGGATGCAGGATAATTCCATCATAGCCCGTATCACTAATAAGAAGATTACTACCGTTTCCAACGGTAAAGTAATCTTCCTCTTCTGTATCAAGCAGGGTCAGAATATCTCTGAACTCCTGCTCTGATTCTAATTCAATATAAAGTGCTGCAGGACCGCCTACCCGAAATGTGGTATGAAGCTTCATAGGCTCCTGCACGAGTATACGGTCTTTCGAAATGTATTGACTTATTTTCTGAATCAATTCTTCTCTCAAATCAATAACCATGCCTTTACTATTTATTTAATACTAATTTGGCTGCACCGTAAATACCTGCGTCATTTCCAAGAGTTGCAAGCTTAAAAGCCGCATCCTTGCATCCGTGGAATACATAGTTTACATAATTCTTAGATACATACTCAAGAAGAATGTCTCCTGCCTTAGATACACCGCCTCCAATAACGAAAGCCTCTGGATTTACAACGCCTGCAATGGCTGCTAAGCCCTTTCCAAGGTATACACCAAATTCTTCTGCAATTTCACATGCTACCTTATCGCCAGCCTTTACTGCATCAAATACTGCCTTAGCAGTTACTTCTTCCTTACGAAGAACACTGTCCTCTGAGGTTGCTGCAAGCTTTCTGGTTGCAAGTCTAACGATACCGGTTGCTGATGCATACTGCTCCAGACATCCATGATTTCCACAACCACAAGCTTCCGGTTCACCATCCTGCATATGGATATGACCGATTTCTCCGCCTGCTCCTGTTGCCCCTGTCAGAATCTTACCATTTACGATGATTCCACCGCCTACACCAGTTCCCAGTGTTACGAGTACCATGTTCTTGTAGCCTTTTCCGCCACCGCACCACATTTCACCTAATGCAGCTACGTTTGCATCATTTCCTGCCTTAACAGGAAGCTGTAAAAGACCACCAAGTACATCATTAATGTTCATAACACCCCATCCAAGGTTAACGGCTTTGTATATAACACCATCGTCATCTACTGGACCAGGTACACCAATACCTACACCGATTACTGCTTCTTTGGCAATATTCATTTCATCCATTTTGCCAAGAATTGCTGCTGCAATATCAGGTAAGATATTATTTCCATTATCGTCCTTTCTAGTTGGAATCTCCCATTTCTCCAACACGGTTCCTTCCGGATCAAAAAGTCCGATTTTAACTGTAGTTCCTCCAAGATCAACACCAAAACAATACTGATTCATTCGTAATATTTTCCTTTCTTCATAGCTTCAAGTTGTGCTTCTCACAACTTGTAATTGCAAAATCTTCCATATATGGATTTTGCAATTTTATTCCTCATCCTCTTCTTCTTTTCTTTTGCTAAGTGAATTCTGTACACGCTGATACAGTTCCTGAGCTGCATTGTAACCCATCTTCTTCTGACGATGGTTAACGGCTGCACATTCGCAGATAATCGCCAGACTTCGTCCCGGTCTGATTGGGATATTATGGCATACTACCTTATTACCAAGATATTCGGTATAGTTCTCTTCCAGACCAAGTCTGTCATATTTCTTTTCTTTATCCCAATCTTCTAAGCGGATAACGAGATTAATATTTGTGGTGTCCATAACGCTGGATACACCAAACAATGTCTTAACATCAATGATTCCGATACCACGAAGCTCGATAAAATGTCTTGTGATATCCGGTGCTGAACCTACCAGCGTATCATCACTTACCTTACGTATCTCTACTACGTCATCGGAAACCAGTCGATGACCTCTCTTAATAAGCTCCAGTGCTGCTTCACTCTTACCGATACCACTTTCACCGGTAATCAGAACACCTTCACCATATACATCAACCAATACACCATGTACGGAAATACATGGAGCAAGCTTTACATTCAACCAACGGATAATCTCTGACATAAATGCAGAAGTAGACATGTCCGTAGATAAAATCGCTACATTATTTTCAATCGCAGTCTGAACAAAAAGTTCATCCGGCTTTAAATCTCTACAAAAAACAATACATGGTGTCTTGTTGGACAACACCCTTGGATATACTTCTTTCTTCTTCTCTTCCTCCATGTGTTCCATGTAGGAATACTCAACAAAACCAATAATCTGAGGTCTTGTCTCTTCATAATGCTCAAAATAACCTGCCAGCTGTAATGCAGGTCTGTTGATATCCGGCTGGGTAATCTTCTTAATCTTGATATCCACTTCCGGAGTCAGGTTCTTCAAATTCAGTTTTTCAATCAATTCCTCGATTCTAACACTTGGCATACCTCTACCCCTCCACTGTATATTTTTTATAGTATAACACAGACCTTTTACCGTTTCCAGCCTTTCATACTTAGGTTGTGTCATTTTCGTGTTTTCTAAAAAAGGTATAGATTTCCTCTGCTACGGACATCGGTATTCCCGGAACTTCTGCAATGGCTGCGGCATCAGCTGCCTTCATCTCTTCTATGGATTTAAAATACTTCATCAGTGCCCTTCTTCTGCTGGGACCGATACCCGGAATCTCATCCAGAACCGAATGCACCTGTGCCTTGCTTCGGAGAGAACGATGGTAAGTTATCGCAAAACGATGCGCCTCATCCTGAATTCTGGTAATAAGCTTGAACCCTTCCGAATTACGGTCTATCGGAAGCTCTTTATTATTGAAATACAAGCCTCTTGTTCTATGATTATCATCTTTGACCATACCACAGACTGGAATATTTAGTCCAAGCTCATCAAGCACCTGTAAAGCAATATTGACCTGTCCGCGTCCACCGTCCATCAATAACAAATCTGGAAATTTGGTAAAGCTTCCGAAGCTTTCATCCATGTCTTTTTCCTGCATTTCCTGCTTTTCATCAATTCCATGACGGAATCTTCTTGTGAGTACCTCCTGCATGCAGGCATAATCATCAGGTCCTGCAACGGTCTTCATACGGAACTTTCGATAGTCGCTTCGCTTTGGCTTACCTTTTTCATAAACTACCATGGAACCAACATTGGCAAAACCGCTCGTGTTGGAAATATCAAATGCTTCCATACGTACAAGCCCCTCAAGTCCTAACAGCTCTTCGATTTCCTTTACTGCACCGATGGTTCTTCCTTCTTCCCTGCGGATTCGCTCCCTGTCCTGACTTAGGACAAGTGCTGCATTCTTCGCTGCAAGCTCTACCAGCTTTTCCTTAGAACCTTTTAACGGTACTCTCAGGCGCACCTTAGCACCCTTTTTGTTACTAAGCCAGTTCTCCACAAGCTCCATATCTTCAATCGGTTCCTGTAGCATGATTTCTCTTGGAATAAACGGTGTTCCTGCATAGAACTGCTTCACAAAGCTTGTCAGTATCTTATCTGCTGAAGGCTCTTCTATCTGCGTCATATAAAAATGCTCTCGTCCTATCAGCTTGCCATTTCTCAGGAAAAAGATCTGCACAACCGTTTCATTGCCATCAATGGCAAGCGCAATGATATCCTTATCCTCACCGACATTATCGGAAATCTTCTGCGTCTCACCAAGCTTCTTCACCGTTTCTATTAGGTCACGATATTTCATGGCTTCTTCGTATTCCATTTTCTCAGAAGCGGCAAGCATTTTCTCCCGCAGTTCCTTTATAATGGGCTGATACTTGCCATTTAGGAAATCAATGGTCATTTCAATACGTTTTCCATATTCTTCCTCGGAAATGCAGCCCTGGCATGGGGCACAGCACTGGTCAATATGGAAATTAAGACACGGCCTTTCCTTGCCAATATCCGCCGGTAGCTTTCTGTTGCAGGTACGAAGCTTATAGAGCTTATTTAAGAAGTCTATCGTTTCCTTAACATTTCCGCCCATATATGGTCCAAAATATCTTGCCTTATCCTTCTTCATCTGACGGACAAGCTGCAATCTTGGATACGCATCCCCTGTCGTTACCTTGATATAAGGATATGTCTTATCATCCTTAAGCATGGTATTGTACTTTGGTCTGTGCTCTTTGATTAAATTGTTCTCAAGCACCAGAGCCTCCAGTTCAGAATCCGTAACAATATATTCAAATCTTGCAATCAGTGACACCATCTTGTCAATCTGCGGACCACGCCCGATATTTTCTTTAAAATACGAACGCACACGGTTATGCAGATTGATTGCTTTTCCTACATACAGAATCGTGTCATCACTGTCATGCATAATATAAACACCCGGTTTATTCGGAAGCTTTTTCAGCTCCTCCTTCACATCAAAATCGTGTGACATCACTCATCCTCCTATTTTCAACGCTCGGCACTCACCCGAACCCTTTTTATAATTTATTCTGACGGCTTGTGTCTGCTTGGGCATATGGACACAAACGCTAAGAGTTTCTAAATGCCCTCTTCTGACAGCTTTGATTGGCACCCCCTTCCGAACAAGTGCGCAAGCGCACAGTCACGGCATTTGCTTTAAATATGCCCAAGCAGACACAAGCCGTCATCAGTAAGGTAGTATATAGG
>CAYUKO010000055.1:0-22962 GCA_964445375.1 uncultured Roseburia sp. | reverse complement strand
ATTTTACCCTATTATCTTTTTGATATCACTAGCTTACTTATTGCTGATGGTTGTGAACCCCAATTAGAAGTACATATCAATGGTGCATTAAATGGCGGGATTTCTCCCGCCATCTCTAAATCAAAAAAATGATCCTATTACTATGTCTCTTATGCTGCTGTTGAATTACTAACCTGCTCATCCTCTTTCTTCGTGAACACATCAGCTAATAAGAAGAAACCGAAGCATAAACCATTCAGCACAAATAAAACCGGAATATCACTCCATGCAATCACCTGATCTTCAATTACATCTGCGGACAGAGTGCCTGTAATAATCGGAATCAGATTATTATTTAAGAAATGCAGACACACAACCGACCAGATATTCTGTGTTTTCATATAGGCATATGCAAAAAAGATTCCCAACGAAACGCAAGTTATAATCTGGCTAATGAGCATCTGGACTCCAGTTGTTGTCGTATAGAAAAAGAAATCAAGCGGCGCATGCCATAAGCCCCATACAATACCTAATATAATGACTCCTGCTCTCAAACCAAACTTTTTCTGTAAAACAGGCTGAAGATAATATCTCCATCCATACTCTTCACCGAAGAATGGAAGAAATACCAGAATCGCATTAATTGGTAATGCTACAATAGATGACCATACATTTGGATTTTCAAAAATCTGCAACCATTCCTTGAAGTATTGTAATCCAACACCTTCCATAACACCAGATGCCATTACAGAAACGATAGTTCTTGCAAAATAAATAGCAATAAAAATAACAATGACAAGTATTGTATTCTTCCAGCTATGCCAGCTCAGTCCTGCATTCTTTCTCTTTTCTTTTCCTGCGATAGCAAGGCATATTAATGCAACGACACTACCAATAATCAAGCAGTACTGACTAATCAGATCATATACACCTATTGTCATTCCAGACAGCTCCAGATCTGGACAAGGACTGCATACAGAAAGTACAGATAACACAAGACAAGCGATTGTAGTAACCAGAGTCACAATAAAAAAGCCCTTCGGCAACTTCTTTTCACCCTTATTCGTAACGAAAAGTGCCAACATAACTCCTGCTGCCGGATACATCATTTGCGCCGTTCCAAATACACCCAAATCATATCCCTTCGTGTACCCATACCACATAAGCAATCCCATAAGATATGTAATTCCATATGCAACTGCAATGTAGATAATCAATTTCTTCTTTTCTCTTTGATTCATTTCCATTTTCATTCTCTCCCTTTTTTTGCATATTATGTAAACCATGTTGACTTTCTGATTATAACACGACTTTATACGCTTGTCACTTTCAGAATCATTCCGAACCAATATTCCTTCTATTCCGTCACCCTTTTCTCCAACTTACATATTATGATAGTAAGAATAAAAATATAACAAGGAGAACTCTATATGCAGGACTGGAAGTCTCAAATGACACAAATGCCATATATGGATATGGATCAATTTCCCGTTGCAATGGCATACGTACCATGGCAGAGAGATTGCACCATGTATGAAAATTTAGATGAAGCCTATCAAATCGGCACTATTTTCCCAACGCTAAATAGACCGTTCACAGGAAGGAGATGCCGCTCATGAATGGAACATGTCAATGTCGCGAAAGAAAAGCATTATTAAATGAAATTGGAAAGATTGACTTCGTTCTTGTCGAACTAAATCTCTATCTTGATACCCACCCCTTTGACCAGCAGGCTCTGGCAAACATAAGACAATTCCAAAGAATGAAAAAACAACTTATGCAGGAATATGCCCAGAATTACGGACCTCTGACTCGTGATTGTCTGGCTGACAACGACCGGGAATGGAAATGGGCATTACAAGACTGGCCATGGGAAGGGGGATTTTATTAATGTGGAACTATGAAAAAAGATTACAGTATCCGGTAAAAATCACACAGACAAACCCGGAAATTGCGCAGGTGATAATCTCACAATATGGCGGTCCAGACGGCGAGCTCGCTGCATCTATGCGATACCTTGCCCAAAGATATACAATGCCATACAATGCCGTAGCAGGATTACTGACGGATATAGGTACCGAAGAACTTGCTCATTTCGAAATGATCTGTGCAATCGTATATCAGCTCACGAAAGACCTCACACCAGAGCAAATTAAGGAATCGGGTTTTGATAAATACTATGTAGACCATACACTTGCATTATGGCCACAGGCAGCTGGGGGAACTCCTTTTAACGCTAATCAGTTCCAGTCTAAGGGCGATCCTATCACAGACTTAACAGAAGACTTGGCAGCAGAGCAGAAAGCCCGGACCACTTATGACAATATCCTTCGTCTAGTAAAAGACCCAGAGGTTGCAGACCCTATCCGCTTCCTGAGAGCCAGAGAAATTGTACACTTCCAGAGATTTGGTGAAGCACTAAGAATCACGCAGGAGAATCTTGATTCCAAGAACTTCTATGCCTTTAATCCTGCTTTTGATTAAAAGCATTGCCTTTCTAATCCCGCTTTTGATTCATTTCCATAACAATAAGGAAGGTGCAGCCTAACACTGCACCTTCCTTATTTTAATGCACGATATCTTATAAAATTAAGAAAATACATTACTCCCTTGAATCCGGCAATCTTTTACGGATAAGTGCTTTGCCTAGCTTTTTGAAGCTAAATGGCAATATCGGATACAGATAGCTTTGTCCTGATACCATCTTGTTACGTATAATGGCAAGCAGGAATAAAGAAATTCCCAAAATATATCCCCAGACATTGAATATGGCGGTTAAAACAAGGTTTAGCATGCGGAAAAATTTAATTGCATAACCAAGCTCATAGCTTTGATGGGTATAATTGGCAATGGCAACGAAAGCCATATATAACATGACCTCTGAGTTGAACCAGCCACTTTTCACAGAGAATTCACCTAATACCAGTGCCGCCATGACACTAAGCGGTGTGGAAAGCATATTGGGTGTATTGATAGCCGCAAGCTTTAAGCCGTCTATTGCCAGCTCAAGAATCAGGAACTGCCACAACAAAGGAATATTCATCGTATCCTTCACAATTACAAATTGAAAGGATTCCGGAATCCATTGCTGATTCTGCATAAATAATAAAAAGGTCGGTGTCAGCAAATAAGTCATAAGGAAAATCAAAAATCTTGAGATACGAAGATAAGTTCCTGTTATCGGTGGAAAATAATAGTCATCTGCTTCTTCCACTGCATCCAGAATACTAATAGGCAAAATCATTGCGGATGGTGAATTATCAACTAAGATAATGATATTTCCTTCTAATATTTGTGCTGCCGCTACATCCGGTCTTTCCGTATACTTAAATTTTGGAAATGGATTATACCATTTCGATGTAAAAAGACACTCTGCAAGGCTCTCTTGATTCATAGTCAGGGCATCTACCTTAATATCTTTGATTCTATCCTTTATCTTCTTCAGGAATTCCTGATCAACCCGCGCATCCATATAGCACAGTACAATATCTGTTTTGGAAGCTTTTCCGGCATTCAGTACCTCCATTCTTAAATCCGTACTTCGGATTCTTCGTCTAATCAATGCTGTATTGCATATAATGGTTTCTACAAAGCCATCCTTGGAACCACGTAACACTTTGTCCTTTTCCGGCTCCTGAACGCTTCTTGCAGGATAACTTCTCGCATCAATCAACAAACACTCCCCATAGCCATCAATCAACACAGCAAAAATGCCACTCATAATGCTTTTGATAATGACATCATCATCCGTTGATTCTTGTGCTTCTATATATGGTATCACCTTGTTCAAATCAGATGCCTGCTTCGGCAAATCTGCCTCTTTAAATCCCATCAGATACTGCAACAGCTTCTGTATTACTTCATCCTTACAAAATCCATTTATAAAAAAAAAGACTGCTTTTCTATTTCCAATCATGATATCTCTGCTGATTACATCGAAATTAACGTCTACCTTTAGCTTATTCTTTATATATTGTTTATTCTGCTCAAAATCCTGATACATAAAAAACCTCCATCGGATGTTCTATTCTCTCATAGAATGTCCGATGAAGGTTACAAATATTCTTATTTTAATAATAGAAAAGCTGTGTCCAATATAATTGTCCTTTTTTATCTACTGCAACACCAACGCCTATCTTTGTGAATTTTCCTAATATATTCATTTTGTGACCAGGAGACTGCATCCAATCCTCCACCACTTCTGCTGGTGTTTTCTGTCTCATAGCGATATTCTCACCTGCTCTGCGGTAATCCTGCCTGTTATATTCCCCAAATACCGTTAAACAGCTTGTCCCATCAGGTCTTGTATGAGAAAAATTATCATAATATGCATTCTCAACAGAACGACAACATGCCGCATATGTAAGGTTATTATCTAATTCCAAAGGTGCCAGGCCTGCTTTTTGTCGTTCCACATTCACAAGACGCACAACTTCCTGAATATATTCACTAAATGAATTCTTAGCTTCCATAATGGATGCAGATAAATTTGCCATTTCCTGCGAAGCAGCATACTGCTCTGCCGTTGCCTGTTCTAAACCATTGCCAGGTATATAATAATTTATTCCCGCAATATCAACCTGAAAGAATCCGTTATCCGTAATTCCTGTTACCTTCACAGGCAATCCTTCATCTACGCTTGACAAAACTACCGGCCCGGCATAATCCGCCTTGGCAAAAAGAATGGTACTATGATTTGTATAAAGTACTGCATTTGCAGTTCTTACTTCTGCAGCCTGTACTTTATTACCAAATAACATAATACCAAAAAGAATTCCTATCATGTACCTATAAATTTTCTTCATAATTCCAGTCTCCCCTCAAAACGCACTCTCATTTATAGCTCACAAATAGGATTGTAACAAATATTTAATATCTTTGCAATAAATATTATATAAATTTTTTCTTAAGCTTTTCCGGTACTTCCATGACCACCACGATTTGGTCCTGTAAGCTCAGCAACCTCTTCAAAACTGATTTCCGGCTGCTGTTCCATAATACGGAACTGACATACTCTGTCATTCAGATGAATTTCTGTGTCTCTCAGAGCATATACAGGCATAAACCACTGGTCATCATTTCCGCAATAACCGCCTTCTCCTGTTTCACGGTCTGGTCCGTCAATCACACCTTGATGATTAGTCTGAATAATTCCAAAATTCTTAAAAGTCGAACTTCTTGGAACCACATGTGCTTCATAGCCTCTTGGAAGTTCCATAGCAATACCAAGAGGAATCAGCTTGAATTCACCAGCCTTTAAAGAAACATCTTCAGCGGCTCTTAAATCAATCCAATTACCTTTTGTAATCTTAGTAAGCTTTTCTACTTTATCATTAAAATATTTAATCTTTATATTAATCATATAAACCTTGTGCCTTTCTATATTGCTCTACGCATCACATGCAACGTCCATGCCATTATTAAAATGAATGATATTCTCATCCACAGTCTTCTTTGCACTGCTTGTCTCTCTTCCCATTGGAATATCATCATGATCTTCACAATGGAGCACTGGAACAGAAATATCCTCCTGCTTCAGTGTAGCCTGTACATCAATGACACGCTGATTACTGCTTCCCTTCCATAGAAGGGTTACATCTCTTAAATCAAGCTTAAACTCACCATCCACGAGAACATCAATATATTTCATCATTGGATAATGCATAACGTTCTGCCAGCTATCACCGGTATATAACCAGATTGTCTTATCCGGATACTTTTCCTTAATCTCAATCATAAGATTTTTTACATCTTCTCTGTTTGCACAGTGAAGAGGATCTCCTCCGGAAAATGTAATACCTGTAATATATGGTTGGTCAAGCTGTTCAAAGATTTCCTGCTTTGCACTTTCATCAAATAACAGACCGCCATCCGGATCCCATGTAGAAGGATTCTGACATCCCTTACAGCAATGAGAACATCCGGCTACCCATAACACAACACGCAGTCCATCACCATTCAGCATATCGTCTTTTGTAATATTGTGATATCTCATCCTACATTGACTTCCTTTCTGCAATTTCTGCCATTTTCGCATCATTCAATCTGGTATCTCCATGTACACGGGAATAAGACAAATAACCATTCATTCTTTCAATCTTGGTTAAGTTCTTACTTCCGCATTTAGGACAAACATCCATCTCCAGCTCCTGATGACCACAGTCATCACAATAAGCCAATGACAGATTCACTCCTTCATAGAATCCCATATCCATTGCTCTTCTTACCAATGTCTTAATTGCAGTAATATTATAGTCAATCGGATACTTTACATACTGTATCTTACCACCGTTGGAAAGCTCCCAGAATCGATATTCCAGATTCTGCTTCTGAATCGGTGTGATATCCTCTGATACATGACAATGAAAACTGTTGCTGACATAATCTCTGTCAGATACACCCTCTACAATGCCATATTTTGCACGAAACTGTTTAACCTGCAAACCACACAGATTCTCAGCAGGAGTACCATAGATAGCATAGAGATTGCCATCCTCCTCCTTGAAACGGTTCACTTCTTTATTGATATATTCCAATACTTCAATCGCAAATGATCCATCCTCTACTAAGGACTTTCCATTATATAACATCTGAAGCTCGTTAAATGCCGTAATACCAAAGGATGCTGTTGCAGCCTTTAATAATGGCTTAATCTTATCTGTAAGTTTCAGATTTCCACCAAGGAATCCACCTTCACAATATGCAAGCGGATTGGTAGAAGCACGCATATTTCCAAGGTAAGCATAGGTTCTGATATGAAGCTGTCTGATTAAGTTGAGATAATAATCCAACACTTCATAGAAGTCTCTGCTTTCCTGTCTTGCCTTTGCAAGAATCATCGGTAAATGAAGAGATACTGCACCAATATTAAATCTTCCAACGAAAATAGGAGTATCCTTCTCGTCTGCCGGATGCATACCACCTCTCTCATACCAAGGTGAAAGGAATGCACGGCATCCCATAGGCGAAATAACCTTACCATACTGCTTGTACATACTTGCAATATAGCCCTTTCCAGTCAGGCTCAACCAATCAGGATACATGGTCTTTGCAGAACATCTTACACCGGCTTCGAAGACATCTTCCATTGGCTTACCTGATCCATGCAGATTCTCATCATATAAAAAGACAATCTTAGGGAACAAAACAGGCTTCTTACAATCCTTCTTACCCTGTCCCTTACGTCTTACTTCCAGCATCTCAATCGTAGCCATTCTTGCAAAACGATCGGTTCCAATACCTGCTGTTACTGTAATAAAAGGATAATCTCCACGGCTGCTTGCTACGGTGTTAAACTTATATTCCCAGCCCTGGAAGCCCTGATCAAATTCTCTCTTTACATCTTCTAATGCTTCTTCTTCTGCCTTCTCTTCACTGATTCCAAGACGGACATATTTCTCATAAGAAGCCTTATAAGTCTTCTCTGCATAAGGTGCAAGAATCTTATCAACCTCCGGTACGGTAAATCCACCATACTGCTGGCTTGCTGCACTTAATACAATATCACCGATTACGTCAAATGCTACATCAAGAGACTTTGGCTCATTATACCAGATATTACCCATCTCAAAACCGCCGGACAATACGTTCTGTACATCGAAAAGACAGCAGTTCATGGTATCTCTTCTTGCTGACATATCATGAACATAGATATAACCGTCACGACATGCCTGAATCTCTTCTGTTGTCATAAAGAACTTCTGATACAATTCCTTATTAAACTGGTTAAAAATCAAACTACGCTTTGTAGATACAAGGGCAGAATCCGTATTCGCATTCTCCTTATCACCTACATACATAATAGACTGACTCTTCTTATACACATCGTCCATCATGCGTACAAAGTCCTGCTTATAGTTTCGATAATCACGATAGCTCTTTGCAACAATTGGCTTTACCTGTTCCAAAGCACTCTCTACAATATTATGCATAACAGGGATTGGCACTTCATCTGTGTCCATTTCATCTACCTTGCTGACAACATATTCACAGATATGTCTCTTATCCTCATCGGAAAACTTTGTCAGCGCTCTGTAAGCAGACTTTCCTACCGCTGTAATTACCTTCTGAACGTTAAAAAGCTCTTTACTGCCGTCTTTCTTGATGACATATGTCTTTCTAGCCGGCTGATAAAGGCTTCCATAATCGATTTCTTCATTCACTTTGCTCTCTTCTAACATTTTCCCCATGTCATTGATGCCTCCTTAAATGATATATTGTATTCCCCTCTTATCGTAATCCATTTTGTTGATTCTTTATCAATTTCTCCTGCAAGAAGCTTTTCTTGGAGTTGGATTACTGAAATGTCTAGTATTTTGTTATATTATTCATACAACTATCTTTTGTGTGCCGAATTGTGTTTATATTGTATTACTATAATTCTCATGCACAACATCTTGTATTTGTATATTAGTATAGTTGAATCCATTTCACATGTCAATGAACACTCTGAACAGATATCCTTGAAATTATTTATATAAATGCTACAATTCTTTCAAAAAGCAATTCTGTCAAATGAAAAAAATGTTTTTTTACATGAACATTACAAACAACCTAAAAAGAGACCTCCTAATCGAGATCTCTTTACATACTTTACAAAATAAATAAAAATTATGCTTCTGATTCCTTATTACTGTCTGCCTTCTGCTTTGGTTTCCAAAGCTTAACTCCCGCAATCGCGCCTGCTGCCGATACCACAATAATTACAGCAAAGACAAACAAATATGAAAATACCATTCTAAAAAATTCAATAAAATTTGCCATATTTTTACCACCTTTTCCCACGTTTTGTATTATTTATTCAAAAAGTTTGGTTTTGTCTGACTTCTTAACTATTATAATACCACTTCACCCATAACATCGTCAAGTAAGTTATCACCATCTGCCGCTGTTGTTGCCAGCCTGTCACATCTTTCATTCTCCGGATGTCCGGCATGTCCCTTGACCCATGTAAATTTTACCTGATGCGGGGCTTTGGCACGAAGCAGTCTCTGCCACAAATCAATATTTTTCACCGGCTCCTTACTACTGTTTTTCCATCCTCGTTTAAGCCAGCCATCTACCCAATGCTGGTTAAAAGCATCCGTTACATATTTAGAATCGGATATCACTTCCACCTCACACGGTTTCTTTAAAGCCTCAAGGCCTGTGATCACTGCCATAAGCTCCATACGGTTATTGGTTGTTTTCTTATAGCCTGCTGAGAATTCTCTTTCATGCAACTGCCCCTTCGGATCAACATATTGCAGAACCGTTCCATAACCACCTGGTCCTTCTGGATTTCCTCTTGCAGCTCCATCTGTAAATATTTTTACGAACATATTCTTCCCTTCCTTACCTAATCTATTCTTTAATTCCACTGACCTGTTCTTAAAAATCTCTGTGCTCTATTCTCTGCATGTTCCGTAATTTCGTCAGAAAAACCAATCACTTTCAAAAGCTGAATAGCATTTCTTGACTGCGCTCTTCCATTTTTCAAGCAATAGGAGAACAGCACATCTCCATCCTTAACCTCTTCCTCAAAATGGTAATTATCATATTTATCTGCCAATAAATGTGTCAGCTCAATATCATGTGTTGCTGCAAAACAATAAATCCCCTGTCTTGCAAGACTTTCCAAAATCTGTGTGGATGCAGCAATTCTTTCAACCGTATTCGTACCTCTAAGAACCTCATCAATAAAGCACAACAGCGGATTCTCACCCATATTTTCTGTCGCGTCCATAACTCTTTTGAGCGCTTTTATTTCTACAATATAATAGCTATCTCCTGCACCAAGGTCATCTCGCAATGCCATGGACGAATAGATTTTATAATAACCACCCTCATAAGCTGTTGCAGCACAAGTATGAATCGTCTGTGCTAAAATGGCATTTATCGCTATCATTTTCAAAAATGTCGATTTTCCTGATGCATTAGAACCTGTAACAAGCATTCCTCTGTTCTGTGAAAAACTGTTTACCACAGGATTACTCAGTACCGGATGATAGCCTTCTTCTATGTGCAACACAACTTCTTTGCCTTCTGTAAGCTTTGGTTCGCAATAGTGTGGCAACGAAGCACGAAATGCGCCAATTGAAATCATGGCATCCACATAACCAATTGCTTCTACCAGTTCATAGATCTTATCTTTGTTCACAGTCACCATACGAACCATGCGCTTAAACTGCATCACATCAATATGTGTCAGCATATTGATATACTCTATCACAATCTCAGCCAGACTGCCACTGGTTGTATTCAGCTGAACAACATAGCGATATTTCTTTCGAATAAAATCAAGGCTTGTAACAGCATTCTGCAAACGTGACTTATATTCCGGCATTTCCTGTAACGATTCTTCCAGAATGGCATTTCCACAAGTCAGCAAACGCATAATGTAAGCCAGGCTTGTGGTATAAGGTCGAATTGTGTTCTTTTCCTTCAAATAAGAAACCATATTTACACCGGCTACCACAATCAAAAGAATCACTCCAAAAGAAGTTTCTATAAAAATAAGAACAATTGCTATCAATAATGCAATCAGCATACCGATATGCTTTTTATTACTACATTCGCCCAAAGTATCCAAATATTCCAAATAATCAAAAATAGAATATTTTCCTGATTTTCCAAGCTCATGGAGCTTCATCTGTAAACGGACTCTTTCCTCTGTTTCCTTTTGAAAATAGGATATGTGCTGTTCTCGTTCTCCTACTTCCTTCTTATTCATACAAGGCTTACGGAGCATCGCATAAAGATATTCTGCACCAGAGGACGACTGGGTATGATTCATCAACCCAAAGATTCTGTTCATATCCAGATCATTCCATGTAATATCATCCAGATATTCCTCACCGGGATTATGTGCAAATAATCTTGTAATATTTTCAAAATCCTCTTCACTGTATTCCCGTTCCGGAAATTGTCCATATTGCGCCCTTAAATATGCCTCATATTTCTGTTTTGCTTTCTTTTCATCAATAGCACCTCGAATCATCACATACAGAAATACGACAAAACAAAGCCCTAGAAAAACAATTGCTTCCATCTGGTTCTTCCTCCCTATAAATTTGCCGGTCCAAAACCGTGTGGAAACATTTCTTCCAAAGTCTTGTCCATATATTCCTCTTCTGAGATTGCAGTAATAATACGAAAGGTCTTCGGATCGCAGAATTCCATCATTACCTGCCTGCATACACCACACGGCCACGCATAATCCTCCGGCATCTCACCCTTTCCACCAACAATCGCAATTGCCACAAAATCTCTTTCCCCTTCGCTAACAGCCTTGAAAAAAGCGGTTCTTTCTGCGCAATTTGTTGGTGTATAACCTGCATTCTCAATATTACAACCTTTATATACTTTTCCATCTTTTGTCAGCAATGCTGCGCCCACTTTAAAATGAGAGTACGGAGCATATGCTGCCTGTCTTGCTTCCAGCGCAAGACGTATCAATTCTCCATTGTCCATTCCTGCTATTCTCCCTGCTTTTGATTAACGATATAAGTATAGCATGCTCTTATAGAATGTGCAAAATAGATTATGTTAACTTTTTATAAACACAAAGAGAGCCACAAGCAATGGCTCCCTCGCTGTTAAATAATAATACATACCATTCCACCACTAGAATCGTTGACAATTTTCTGCATGGTATCCTGCAGCTTTACCTGACTTTCCTCACCAATCATGGAAATCTTACTGGTAATTCCATCATTCACAAGCTGCTCTACGGTTTTTCCAAAGATATTCGTTTCCCAGATACCGTCCTTCGTGGTTTCTGCACTGGATATATATTGAATCAGATCCTGTGCCTGCTGTTGCGTACCTACAATTGGTGCAATTTCTGTCTCAATATTCGCCTTAATCATATGTATAGATGGGCTCTGTGCCTTAATCTTGACACCAAATTTATTACCATGTCGAATCAACGTCGGATCATCCAGTGTAATCTCTTTTCTATCCGGTGTTACCACACCATATCCCTTTTGACGCACGCTTTCCAAAGCGCTTAGAACCTTATTGTATTCCCTCTTCATATCCGCCAGTGCCTGTAGAAGCTGCATGAGCTGATACTCACCTGTTATCGGTTCTCCTGTGATTGAGCTTAAAAGATCATAGTAGTAACGATTATCTGCTTCAATCTGATATGCTGCTGTACCATCTGCAATGTTTACATGGTCAAGCTTACATCGTTTCACATACTCGCTTTCCAGTGAAATCTCCTGTTCCAGTAAATCTCTGACTGTACGCACCTTTGTCATGATTTCTCTTAATCTTTCCAGAATGTCCTGCTTCATAGGATTGTTCACCGACATAATATCCATCCACTTTGGAGCATAGAATTCCAATACAGAAATCGGGAATTCATACATTACTTGCTCTAGAATATTTGTAATATCTTCTTTCTTTAGCTGGTCAACATTAACCGGAAGCACCTTTACTGCATACCTTTTTTCCATTTCCTTTGCTTCGTTTCTAACCTCTTCGCTAAAAGGCTTTGTGGTATTCAGAAGCACCACAAATGGCTTTCCGATATGCTTTAACTCCAGAATCGTCTGCTCTTCCGCCGCACGATATACATTCCTTGGAAGTTCACCGAAACTTCCATCTGTTGTAACCACAATACCTATCGTAGAATGATCCTGTATGACTTTTCTGGTTCCTAGCTCCGCTGCCTGTGTAAATGGTATCTCCTCTTGAAACCATGGAGTCTTGACCATTCTCTCCACATCTTCTTCCATATGACCGGCTGCACCTTCAACCATATATCCAACACAATCAATCAGACGCACTTTGACATTCACACCCTCACAGATTTCTATCTGCGCTGCATCCTTCGGAATGAATTTGGGCTCCGTTGTCGTAATCGTCTTCCCGCCACTGCTTTGTGGCAGCTCATCAACGGTACGAAGTCTTTCATGTTCATTTTCTATCTTTGGCAAAACCAATACATCCATAAATCGTTTGATAAAAGTTGACTTACCTGTCCGCACAGGTCCGACTACACCAATATAGACTTCTCCTCCGGTACGTTTGCTAATATCATTGTATAGGTCAAAGTCCCTCATTGCACTATTGTCCATAAAAATAACCCCTTTCGTGTTTAAAACATTGTATGAAAGGGGTTTTTAAATTATTACTGATAACGATTCAAATTTTTTAATGACATTAAAGTTAAAACAGAGCCCCAGTCTTTCTCCTTTTCCTTCTCACTCAGTTCTTCATACGGTATTAAGCAACTATGGGTTCTCTTTTCTTTATTCTTGGTCTGTCCGTTTTCTTCCGGCTGATATGTCCAATGATTCAACAAGTGAAATCTGCTCCAGCGTATATGCTCCGCCTTACTCAACCATTTTTTCTCATCTTCAGAGAAATCATCATTCTGTTTTCCCAGAAGATCAAGTATCATTAAGCGAATTTCATGATAGTCTGCTGATGCAATATTAGACGCTTTTGTAAAACCATCCAATGACTCCCACAGTTCTTTCATCACCGTTTCTTTCTGCTCAACATCGACATTCTCTTTCGCATATTGTTTATAATATGCGTAATTCAGCTCCATACCAAACCTGCAAAGTTCTTCACTCATAATATTCTTCTCGGTCAGAATATTTGCCTGTGCTCCAAAAGCCCGGAGACGACTACCTGCAAATATGTTTTCAAGCATCGCTTCTCCCTTATTGTAATAATCAATTTCGGCATTCATGCAGATATATAACAGCGCCTGTACAAGCTCAAGCTGATTCTCCTGTGTTACAATTACCCTGTCAAACTCTCCAAGACTGTTCAAATCCTTTGACCAATCATCACCATGATATGTAACAAAGTCTCCATTCATAAAATCAATCTGTGAAAACACATTCTCATATGCAGAGCTGTCACCCCAGACATGATACTCTATCTTCTGATTCCTAGCATAAATATTATTCATAAGCCCAAAACTTAGCAGTTTCTGCCCCAATTGTTCAAAGCCGATAATCGCAATTTTTATATTCATACTATCATCATGCAGATACTTCAAAAGATTGTGTTCTTTCCAATAGTTTCTTGCAATCAATTCCGTTTCGTTAAAAAATTTTATTCTATTTTCTTTTAACAAAAAGGAGTCTATCTGTTCTAATCGTAAATAAACATTACTATTCTCAAATTTTTTCTGATTCGTATAGTAAAAGTTCAAACTTTCCATATCATCGGAAAGCATAATAATATTATCTTTTACTCCTGCGTGAACATTTTCCTTACTTCCAATTACACTATTTTTAATATTTTCCCCAAGAATCTGACGAACTTCATCTTCACAATAGATAGCAGTTGCTTTTCCAAAAAGGCAAAGAATAAAATCTCTTGTTCTCTGTGCCAAACTCTTTAAGATTAAAAAGATACCACTGGCAGACATAACTGGTGCTGTCCATCTTGCAAATTCCAGCAGACGATTACATTCTTCTCCATAAAAATCCAACAAATATAACCCTATGGCACTATATAACGATTGGCTCAGCCCTTCGCCTGACTTTAAATATCCTATACTACCAACAATAAAAGGCGTAAAGAACAACAACGCCTTTACACACAACTTTAACTTTCTCTTGTCCCTCATCTCAATAACTCTCCCTGATTTCTACTTAACATAGAATGTGCCTTCACTATAGACCATAGCAAAGGCACACATAATAATCCTATTCATATCTGTTTTTGTAAGAACCATAGCTTCTCTTCTGATCAGAATAAGGTTTTCTATAATTACCATTCGTAATTACAATATTGCTCTTTCTTCTCTCGCCATTACCACCATTTCCTTCATTGGTTCTCTTAGCGTTCGAATTGTAACTACTTCTCTTTGAATCATATGGCTTTCTGTCATATGGCTTTCTGTCATACGACTTCCTATCAAATGATCTTGATTCATATGATTTTTGTTCATACGGCTTTTTCTCATAAGAACGATGTTCATACGTTTTTTTTTCATATGGCTTATTTTCGTATGTTCTTTTTTCATATGCTTTTTTCTCATATGGCTTGTTTTCATATGACTTATTCTCATATGACTTACGCTCATACGATTTGCGAGCATATGGCTTACGCTCATACGATCTGCCTTCTGTTCCCTGATCCGTATCTCTCTTCGGAGTAAATCTGCGTCCCTGCTGTTTTCTCTTATCTCTGGCAGCCTGTTTCAGTGCATCCTCCGCACGCTTACGGTCACGTGCATCAACTTCATCCTTGTTATAAATAGTAAGCATATCCGTCTTGGTTAATCTGACGTAATTCGGATATGGTGTGTATTTCATATGGCACTTATTACATTCAAAACAATTACAGGTTTCTTCTTCCGCCATACTGACACGAAGAACCAGACCATACTTTACGATTCCTTCACAATCTTCCTTAATACACTTGTTAATTCTCTTGTCATAGACATAAAATATGTCCTCATCACGCAGGCTTACTTTCCTCTCTGGGACCTTCTTCTCCATCTCATTTGCCTTCCTTATACTCTTCCCTATCCCCGTTTATGGGGTATAACGATATTTATCTATTATGAAAATGCACTTTTTATTTGTATAAATGAACATTTTCTTAGATTGATGCAAGCGCACCACCTTTTTATTATACTAAGTAAGGCAAACTTTTACAATCACATTTTTACCATATAATACCTGTTTCTTAATTTTTTGGCAAAATTGCAACAAAGGAAACCCATATTTTGTAACAAGTTTCCTATTTATTTGACATAAGCTTCACCATGGCATCATTCAGCCCCTGTACGGTAAGCTTATACATTGGAAAAATTTCCTTTACAGCGGTTTCTGCCTCACGCCACGGTGCACGTCCCGGAGCCATCTTAGGATTCATCCAGACAACCTTTTTATAATGACGCTTTACCAGTTTCAGCCATTCATAACCTGACAAACCGCCATTTGGTCCACGGTAATTACCCGTATCAGAATACAACTCTTCCGGTGCCATCGCAGCATCTCCTACAATAATTACCTTATAGTCGCTGTCTACATTACGAAACAGCCATTCTGTATCAATCCAGTCACCATTCTCACATTCCGGCGTCTTATAAAGCTTGGAATAAATACAATTGTGGAAATAATATGCTTTTACATCCTTATAATGATTCGACTTATGCACAGCCTGAAATAAGTCATTTAACAGTTTGGTATATGGAATCATAGTTCCACCGGAATCCATTAGAAGTAACAGCTTAACCGCATTCTTTCTTGGTTTCTCCATAACAATCTGCAAACAGCCACCATTATTACAGGTTTTGTCAATGGTCTGATCAATATCAAGCTCTGTTCTTGGAATGTCTAACTTACTGGAAAACTGACGCAGTCTTCGAAAAGCAAGCTGAAACTGACGATTGTCAATTACCTTATCATCTCTGAAATCACGATACTTTCTGGCACCGATTACGGAAAATGCAGACTGATAGCCTGTTGTACCACCAACTCTGACACCTCCGACATTACCACCAGTATTACCAAACTGTGTCTTACCCATAGTTCCAATCCAGTAACTACCGCCGTTATGCTCGGAATCCTGATCCTTCAATCTCTGTTTGAACTTCTCTTCTACGTCATCCTTATCAACATGTATCTCTTCTATCTGATTCAGCCAATGTTTCTCTTCTTCATGCAGAAGCTCACTCATTTCCGGCTTATCCAACCAGGATAACATCGTCTTACCTATCTCTATATCTGTCTTAACACCTTTGAAGCATTCCTCAAAAGCCATGTCGAACTTATCATATTCTGTTTCACTCTTTACCAGAAGCATTCTGGCAATATAATAAAACTTTGTAAGAGAACTCTCACAAAGCCCCTTATCCAGAGCTTCTTGTAGATTTAACCATTCACTAAGAGTAATATTCAGTCCTTTACTCTTACAGGTATAGAAAAATTTAGAAAACATACTAATGTATCTCCTGTCTTACTGCCTCCAGATCCTCATCCTTCTTCACAACAACTCCAAGGAATGGAAGCTTTGCTCTCAGTTCATCTGCTGATATACCGCCAACCTGCAACGCATTAATCCAGTCAATCAATTCAGAAGTACTTGGTTTCTTTCTGATATCACGAATCGTACGAATATCATAGAATACCTGCATTGCATTCTTTAACAGATTCTCCTCTACATTCGGATAATGTGTTCTCACGATTTCTTCCATTAATTCCGGATTTGGGAAATCAATATAATGGAAGATACATCTTCTTAAAAAGGCATCCGGCAATTCCTTTTCTGCATTGGATGTAATGATAACGATTGGTCTATGCTTAGCCTTTACCGTTCTCTTTGTCTCATGGATATAGAATTCCATCTGGTCAAGCTCCCATAATAAGTCATTTGGGAACTCAAGGTCTGCCTTATCAATTTCATCAATCAGAAGGATAACCTGCTCATCACTGTCAAATGATTCGCCAAGTTTTCCAAGCTTGATGTATTTTGCAATATCATCAACGCCTTCTTCCCCAAACTGACCATCATAAAGTCGCTGAATGGTATCATACATATAAAGACCTTCCTGCGCCTTTGTTGTAGACTTGATATTCCAGATTAAAAGCTTCTTGCCTAAGGAATTTGCTACAGCCTCTGCCAGCATCGTCTTACCGGTTCCAGGCTCACCCTTAATCAAAAGTGGCTTCTTTAATGCAATTGCCACGTTAACACTTGCAAGTAACTCCTCGCTTGCTACATAATCTTTTGTACTGTTAAATGACTGTTCCATACTTATCACTTTACACCTTTCTATACCTGCCAGTTTCAGACCGCAGGCATCCATTCGCTACTTGAAAAATCTTTCGTTTATGGTTTTCCATTTCTATTCCCAAGGTAAATCCTGATTCTCAATCTTCTTATCTCGAAGCATCAGATCTCTTACAGCCTCTGCTGCCGATTTATTCTGGAATAATACTTCATTTACCTGTTCAATAATTGGCAGTTCCACGTCATATTTCTTAGAAAGTCCCATAGCAGCCTTTGCCGAATAAACACCCTCTACTACCATCTTAACCTCTGCCATAGCCTCTTCCATTGATTTGCCCTGACCGATTAAGATTCCTGCTCTTCTGTTACGGGAATGCATACTTGCACAGGTAACAATCAGATCACCCATACCTGACAGTCCGCTGAATGTTTCATACTTTCCACCCATTGCAATACCAAGTCTTGATATTTCCGCAATACCACGGGTGATTAAAGCAGCCTTTGTATTGTCACCATAGCCAAGTCCATCTGCAATTCCTGCTGCAAGAGCAACTACATTCTTAAGAGCAGCTCCAAGCTCTATGCCTAATACATCCGGGCTGGTATACACACGAAATACATCACTCATAAATGCATTCTGAATAAATTCTGCTGTCTTTTTGGTCTTAGCACCGACTACAATTGTGGTCGGAATACCACGTCCAACTTCCTCCGCATGGGAAGGACCTGACAATACAGCCACATCAGCCTGTGGTATCTCTTCCTCAATCACCTGCGAAAGTGTCATCAGACTCTTTTCTTCAATACCCTTTGCCACATTAACGATAATCTGTCCATCTGTGACATATTTCTGCATATTATGAGCCGTACTTCTTGTAAATGGTGAAGGAACTGCAAGAACAAGAATATCCTTTCCCTCAATAGCACCCTTGATATCTGTTGTAAACACCATATCTTCCGGAAGCTTTACACCTGGAAGCTTATCCTTATGCTCATGCTCTGTGTTCAACATGTCTATCTCGTCTTGAAGAATAGACCATACCGCAATCTTATGTCCATTATTGTGTAACAGCACTGCAAGGGCAATTCCCCAACTTCCTGCACCGATAATTCCTATATTAGCCATGATAATCTCCCTTTACTGTTCATTCTTCTTAGAGAGGTATGTCTTTCTCTCTGTCTTATGTATTAATCTGTCAATATTACTTCTGTGTCCCCAGAATGCAAGCGCTGCAAGAAGAACCATCACAATATACAGCTCATTTAACGCAGCCTGCTCCATACCCCAGAAACCTAACTGTCCAAAAATAACCATCTGCGCAATCAATACAATCTGCAAAAGCAAAGACCCTAATGAAACATAATGTGTGGTTAAGAAAACGACTGCAAATGTCAGAAGTTCTAATGGTATTAAGATTGGATGGAAGAAAGCAATCAGACCTGCTGTACAGGCAATTCCTTTTCCACCCTTGAATCCCATATAAAATGGAAAATCATGTCCTAAAATTACGCCTGCTGCGGCGTAAAGACAAAGTAACGAAAGAATATCTCCATACTTATCCTTAAACAGCACTCTAACCAGAATAATAGCAAGACCTGTTTTTAATACATCTCCTAAAAATACAATCAGCCCCGCCTTCTTGCCCAAAACACGCAATGCATTGGTTGTTCCTGAGTTGCCACTACCATGCTGCTTGATATCAATTCCATGAAGCTTTCCATAAATATATGCTGTCTGAAATAATCCAAAAATGTAACCAATTATAACGCAAACAATACGAATCATTTCTCTTTAGTCGTCCTTTCTTTCCCTTATAATGAATTTCAATGATGTCCCCTTAAAGCCAAATGCCTCACGAATCTTATTTTCCAGATATCGTGTATAAGAAAAGTGCATAAGCTCCTTGTCATTTACGAATACAACAAAAGTAGGAGGCTTTACACCAACCTGTGTGGTATAGAAAATCTTTAATCTCTTACCCTTATCTGATGGTGGCTGCTGTAATGCAACCGCTTCTGTTACGATTTCATTTACGACACCCGTTGCAATACGTAAGGACTGATTCTCAATAACCATATCGATCGTTTCAAAAAGTTTGTTCAAACGCTGACCTGTCTTAGCAGAGATAAACACGATTTCTGCGTAAGTCATAAAGGAAAGAATATTTCTTACCTTTTCGGTAAAACGATAAATCGTCTTGTCATCCTTCTCAATCGCATCCCATTTATTCACTGCAATGATGATGCCCTTTCCACGGTCATGTGCAATACCTGCAATCTTAGCATCCTGCTCCGTAACGCCCTCTTCCGCGTCAATAACAAGAACAACTACATCGGCACGTTCCACCGCACTAACGGTACGGATAATCATAAAACGTTCCAGCTCTTCCTTAATCTTATTCTTTCTACGAAGTCCTGCAGTATCAATGAATACATATTCCTTACCGTCATGAACGACTTCTGTATCAATCGCATCTCTTGTCGTACCTGCAATATCAGATACAATAACACGGTTCTCGCCTACCAGTTTATTAATAATAGAAGACTTTCCTACGTTCGGCTTTCCTACGATGGCAACACGTGGTCTGTCATCCTCTTCCTCTTCTAATACATCCTTGTCAAACAAATCGGTAACGGTATCCAACATTTCACCAAGTCCCAAACGGTTTGCGGCAGAAATAGGTATCGGATCACCAATACCAAGGTTATAGAATTCATATACGTCTGCCTCAAGCTTCTGGAAGCTGTCTACCTTATTTACAACAAGCACTACCGGCTTATGGCTTCTTCGAAGCATATCTGCAACCTTTGCATCTGCATCAACCAATCCCTGCTTTACATCAACAAGGAAAATGATAACATCTGCTGTTGCAACGGCAATTTCTGCCTGCTCACGCATCTGTGACAGAATAATATCCTTACTGTCAGGCTCAATACCGCCTGTATCTACTAAGGTAAAGTTCCAATTCAACCATGAAATATCTGCATATATTCTATCTCTGGTAATACCAGGTGTATCCTTTACAATGGATATCTTCTCACCGGCAAGTACATTGAATAATGTCGATTTACCGACATTTGGACGTCCAACTACCGCAACAATCGGCTTCTTACTAGTTTTTCCCATTATTTTTCTCCGTTTCTATCTATTAAAAGTGGTATTTTTAAAATCCCGACCGCTTGATTTTACAATATCTGCCATTACTTGTAAAGCCTTTTCCAGCTCTACTACTGACATGACATCTAAGAATAAAGCCTCTCCGTTCTTTCAAATATTTATACTTACACTATACAAGAAATTTCTTGACGTGTCACTATCAGAAATGATATAAATTAAAGAGAGTATGGGGTAAGAAAGGATGTATATTAATGCCTAATTTACAAGAATTGAAAAATGCCATGCCTGTTGCACCTTTAAAGCTTGTTGCATTAAGCAGTGCCGCAGAAATGGGAAAACAAGTTAATGATTATCTTGTCGACTTCCGTAAACATGTCGACAATGTGTATACTGGTGATCCTGCATTTCAGGGATATTCAGAGGACAATTACCTTCTGAAATTTACAGCACCACGTTTCAACAGCGGAGAAGGTAAAGCTGTATTGAATGAAACAGTTCGTGGTAAGGATTTATTTATTCTGGTTGATGTCTGCAACCACAGCCTTACTTATAAGATGAATGGATTTACTAATCACGCATCTCCTGATGACCATTATCAGGAATTAAAGCGTGTTATCGCTGCCGCACAGGGAAAGGCACACAGAATTAATGTTATTATGCCATTTCTTTATGAAGGACGTCAGCACAGAAGAACCGGTCGTGAATCTTTAGACTGTGCCTATGCATTTGAAGAATTATGCGAGATGGGCGTAGAGAACTTCATCACTTTCGATGCTCACGATCCAAGAATCCAGAACGCAGCACCATTAAAGGGATTTGACAACTTTACTGCACACTATCAGTTTGCAAGAGCACTCCTTGGTGCAGAGAAAGATTTAATCCTTGACAAAGAACATGTCATCGTTATCTCTCCGGATGAAGGAGCTTTAGACAGAGCCATCTACTTCTCCAATGTACTTGGCGCAGATACTGGTATGTTCTACAAGCGTCGTGACTACTCTACGATCGTAAACGGCAAGAATCCTATCGTAGCTCATGAATTCCTTGGAAATGACATTCATGGCAAGGATATTATCATTATTGATGATATGATTTCTTCCGGCGACAGTATGATTGATACTTCCAGACAGTTAAAGGCAATGGGCGCAAAGCGTGTATTCATTTGTACAACCTTTGGTTTATTTACAAATGGACTTGCTGCTTTTGATAAAGCATACGAAGATGGTGTATTTGAAAGAGTTATCACCACTAACCTTTGCTATCGTCCACCTGAATTAATGACAAAGCCATATTACTTAGAAGCTGATATGAGCAAATTCCTTGCTTCTATCATCGATTTCATGAACCATGACTTATCTATGGAAAATGTATCTACTCCTACCGAGAAGATTCAGAAGATTCTTTCCATGTACAATGATGGTGAATAAATTTTAGATTCCATATGCATACAAAAAGCACATTCCGATTTGGAATGTGCTTTTTGGTTATTACTATTTCGATTTTAAAGTGTAATCTTATTAAAGCTCTTCTTACCTTTTTTGATAATAAATTCTTCTGCAAAAGTATCCTTAGCGTATGTGGTCTTAATATCTGTAACCTTTTCTCCATTTACCGTTACACCACCCTGTTCTACAGCTCTTCTAGCCTCAGAACGTGACGCTGTCATGCCAGCCTTTACAAGAATGGACATGATATCAATACTTCCATCGGTAAAGTCTTCGTCTGTAAGCTGTGTTGATGGCATGTTTTCAAGATTTCCGCCACCTGCAAACAGTGCCTTGGAAGCTTCCATAGCTTTATTCGCTTCTTCTTCACCATGAACAAGCTTTGTAAGCTCAAATGCAAGGATTTCCTTTGCTTTATTCAGTTCGCTTCCTTCCCAGCTTTCCATCTTCTCGATTTCTTCTAATGGAAGGAATGTAAGCATCTTAATGCACTTAATAACATCCGCATCTGAAACATTTCTCCAGTACTGGAAGAATTCATAAGGTGATGTCTTCTCCGCATCAAGCCATACTGCACCTGATTCGGTCTTACCCATCTTCTTACCTTCTGAGTTCAGAAGAAGATTGATTGTCATAGCATATGCATCCTTACAAAGCTTACGACGAATCAGTTCTGTACCGCCAAGCATATTGCTCCACTGGTCATCTCCACCAAACTGCATGTTA
>CAYUKO010000054.1:0-23219 GCA_964445375.1 uncultured Roseburia sp. | reverse complement strand
TTACAAATATATGTATGTTATAATCTTAATAAGATGATTATTTTGCAATGCATTATGATAAAGAAATTGAAAATATTTCAATTGTCTGATGGAATGGAGGTTTATTATGGAGACTAAGATTCTCTTAGAAAATGGTACAAATGAACTTGAGGTGCTTGAATTTGTTGTGGATGGTAACTATTACGGAATAAACGTTGCAAAAATTAAAGAAATCATTCCATATCAGCCGGTAACACCAGTTCCCAATACACATCCAAGTGTAGAAGGCATCTTTATGCCAAGAGATACAATGATTACAGCAATTGACTTACGCAATTGTCTGCAGAGAGGTCAGTCACAGCCGGAAGGATTGTTTATTATTACAAGCTTTAACAAGCTGGATATTGCTTTCCATGTAGATGCGGTTGTTGGTATTCATAGAGTGTCATGGGCAGATATTATTAAGCCGGGTGCAACCGTTACCACAAATGAAGATGGTATCTCTACTGGTATTATTAAGATTGAAGGAAAATTGATTATCATTCTCGATTTTGAGAAGATTATTACAGATATTAATCCGGAAACAGGATTAAAGATAACAGAAATCGATGCTCTTGGAACCAGAAAGGAAACTTTGGTACCAATTCTGATTGCAGAGGATTCTACTTTATTAAGAAAACTTATTGTGGATTCTTTGAAGAAAGCAGGTTATGAGAACATTATCAAGACCGAAAATGGTCAGGATGCATGGGAATATATCTGCAAGTGTAAAGAATCCGGAACTTTACAGGATGATGTAAAGCTTCTGATTACAGATATTGAGATGCCGTTGATGGATGGACACAGACTTACCAAGCTTGTGAAGTCTGATGACGCTACAAAGTCTATTCCGGTTATTATCTTCTCATCCCTGGTTAACGATGAAATGAGAAAGAAAGGTGAAGACCTTGGCGCAGATGCTCAGCTTTCTAAACCTGAAATCGGAAATCTTGTAAAAGTAATCGATAAGCTGTTGGCAAAATAGCAGAATGCATTGTATGATATAAATGTTGGGCAGGGAATGTGCAGTGCACATTCCTTGTTCGATATATTAATATAATGATTAGGAGACGGAATGGAAAAGACACAAATTTTAAAAGAGAAAATAGCAGATGCAGAGCTTGTATTGATTGGTATTGGAGAAGAATTTAATGAAGATTTTCATAAAATCAGTCAGTATCCTCATTTGATGAAGGGACTTGAGGAGATTGATTTCAATGAAAGTATTGCGTGGACAGTACCTTTTGTAGAGAAAGCATATTTAGAAGAAGAAAAAGAGGCAGAAATCGTACAGGCATATAAAAATCTATATGAACTGGTAAAGGATAAAAATTATTTTATCGTAACAACATGTATTGATGGACATATTGCAAATGCAGGATTTGATGCAGGAAGAATAGTAGAACCATGTGGTAACTATATGAAAATGCAGTGTAGTGAGAAATGTACTACGGAATTGTGGGATTCTGAAAGCTATGCCAGCGAAATTAAGAAGAAGCTGGAGCAGTCAGAAACTTTAAAGGGAATGGAACGACCAGTGTGTCCACATTGTGGAAAACCATTGGTATTTAATAATATTGTAAATGAGAACTATGTGGAGGAAGGATATCTTCCACAATGGGAGAAGTACACAAAATGGCTACAAGGTACGGTAAATAAGAAATTATGTATCTTGGAGCTTGGGGTAGGAATGCAGCTACCCAGCGTTATAAGATGGCCGTTTGAGAAGGTTGCTTTTTATAATCAAAAGGCAAGTTTCTTTCGCATAAATGAAAAACTTTATCAATTAACGGAGGAAATAGGGGAGAAGGGCATTAGTATAGAAGGGAATGCCCGTGATTATCTGTTAGAGGAGTTGAAATAAAGACAGGTGACCGGGTGTACCGGAAGAGTTTCATAATGAAGTCTATCTGGAGTCGAAGGAAATAAAACAGGATGGAGGAATTATCATGAGTAACAAGGAAGAAGAAAACTACTTGGATAATTTGCTTAAAAATGTAATGGAACCGCATCCTGTTCAACCTAGGGAAAGGGGAACAGAGAATGTGGAAGAACTTCCGACAGAAGAACTGCTGGAAGATTTGACAAATGATTCGACAAAAGAAGTGAAGCTGGAAGAAATACAAGACTTAAGTGTTGATGACTTAATGCTGGACGAACCAGTAGTAGAGGAAACACCAGAACCAGAGTTGAAGTTAGAAGACTTGGTGCTGGATGAAGCAGTGGCAGAGGAAATAGTCGAGCCAGAGTTGAATCTCGACGAACTGGTATTGGACGAACCAATTGTGGAAGAAACAGTGGTAGAGGAAATAGTCGAGCCAGAGCTGAACCTCGACGAACTGGTATTGGACGAACCAATTGTGGAAGAAGCAGTGGTAGAGGAAAATACCGAGCCAGAGCTGAATCTTGATGAGCTGGTATTGGACGAACCATTAGTAGAAGAAGCGGTGGCAGAGGAAATAGTCGAGCCAGAGCTGAATCTTGACGAACTGGTATTAGATGAACCAATTGTGGAAGAGATGGCAATGGAGGAAGTTCCAAAGATAGAGCCAGAACCAATACTGGAAGAATTGTCAGTTGAAGAAAATCCAGAGCCGGAATTAAATCTCGACGAGCTAGTACTGGATGAGCCAATTATGGAAGAAGCAGTGGTAGAGGCACCAACCGAGCCAGGGTTGAATCTCGACGAGCTAGTACTGGATGAACCAATTATGGAAGAAGTTGCGGTAGAGGAATCAGCCGAGCCAGAGTTGAATCTCGACGAACTGGTATTGGATGAGCCAATTATGGAAGAAGCAGTGGTAGAGGCACCAGCCGAGCCAGAGCTGAATCTCGACGAGCTGGTACTGGATGAGCCAATATTGGAAGAAGCTGCGGTAGAGATACCTGCAGAACCAGAGCTGAACCTCGACGAGCTGGTATTAAACGAACCAATATTGGAAGAAGCAATGGCAGCGGAAATTCCAGAACTTGATTTAAATCTTGATGAATTAGAAGAAACCATATCAGAGCCTACACAAGCAATAGAACAGAATTTGGATATGGAAGATGATGTTCTTAACTTGGATGCGTTGGAAAAGGAATTAGAAGAATTATCTATGATTCCTGAAGCAACAGTAGAGAATACGGAGAGTGAGACTATGAGTGACTCTTTATTGAATGATATGGAACAGGATAATACAGAAGAACTAAAGCTGGATGATTTGGATGACGATCTGTTAAAGGAAATGGGACTGGATGAGCCGCTAACTTCTTTAGAGGGGGCTGGCGAAGAAGACGATTTTGGTGATGTTTTGAGTCTGTTGAATGATGATGATTCGGATTTGGCAGAAATCAATGATTTGTTAAAGAAGTCAGATAACATGGAGCCAGTTCAGGATGATATGATGGATCTTCTGAATCAGATGGCAGATGATGAAGAAAAGCAGCTTGAAGAAGAAAAAAAGGCTAAGAAAAATGCGAATGCAGAGCAACCACAGGTAATGGCTGAAGAAACAACTGTAGATGAAAATGCAGGAAAAGCAAAGAAAGCCAAGAAGAAAAAAGTGGATGCAAATGGTGTAGAAATCGAAAAGAAGCCGGGATTTTTTGGAAAGCTGTTTCAGACTTTGACGGATGAATTCGAGCCGGAACCGACGGAGGAAGAGCTTGCAAAAGAAGCAGAGGAAAAAGCCACTGCCAAGTTGGAAGCTAAGACGAAGAAGGACGAAGAGAAGGCGGCAAAAGCAGAAGAGAAGAAAGCAAAAGCTGAGGAAAAGGAAGCTGCCAAGAAAGCAAAAGCGGAAGCGGATGCACAGAAAAAGCGTGAAAAGAAGGAAGCAAAGGAGGCAAAACTTGCTGCCAAGCGCGCAAAGGAAGAGGCAGAAAGACCAAAGAATCAGAAGAGAATTTCGCCAAAGAAGATGGCTCTCGTTACCGTTTTTGCAGCATCAGTACTTGTAGGAGTGCTACTCTTTACGAATTTTGTTTCCGAAGAAGGAAGCCTGCAAAGAGCAAGAAAAGCATATTACGAAGGTAATTACCAGACAGTATATCTGGAATTGTACGGTAGCGAATTGGAAGAATCCGATGCCATTGTACAAGCCAGAAGCAAGATTATCTTAAAGATGCAGCGCAAATACGATTCGTATGTGAATCACTTGAAGATGGGACAGGAAGTACAAGCATTAAATGCTTTGATCGAAGGCCTTAGAACATATGATTCCATTAATCTGGAGGCAGAACAGTATGGTGTTATGGCAGAGGTTGATGAAATCAAGAACAATATCGTGAACGTTTTGAACGCTAATTACGGTATTAGCGAGGCGCAGGCAAGAGAATTACTGCAAAATGAAGACGAAATAACGTATACAAAATCTTTAAATCATATTATAATGGGAGACATGAGCGATTTAGTTTCCAATTCTGATATGATGCAGAAAGCTGAATAAGGAATCGCTTAACAAGCGAATATAGAAAGATTGCAGAGCTGTAATAAGGTTCTGCAATCTTTTTTTGATTAATCCCTGTACTTATGTGATGGTCGGTAAAGTATTAGGGCAATAAAAATAAGAATCGCGGTTGTAGTTAAGCTGATATGATAGTATTTTATATTACTGAAAAATACCGGTCGATTTCAGTCATTCTTGCCATTTGTTTTACACCAAATGGACAGCGGCTTTCACAATGCCCGCACTGCAAACAGGCGTCAGCTTTTACGGACAGCTTGGTGTAGTGGTTGGCGGCAATGGTATCACCAGCCAGAGCCAGATCATAATACTTGTTTACCAATCCGATGTCGATTCCCGCCGGACAGGGTTGGCAATGGTTGCAGTAAACACAAGTGCCGGAAATGGTTTCGGCGGTAAATGTACCAATAACGGAGTAGTCCTTTTCTTCGTCAGTCGCCATTAGGAAGCCCAGCAGCGTGTTCAGGTGTTCCATGGTCTGTACGCCGGGAACTGCTACCAGAACACCGGGGCGGTCAATGGCGTATTGCAGGCACTGATAGTGATTCAATGCTACGCCAAAAGGAGATTGGTCAGCACTGAGAAGCTGTCCGGCGAAGAAGGGTTTCATAACAGAAATACCAATGCCTTCAGCTTCGCATCTCTGGAATAAATCGAAACGTTCCTTAACGCTGCCGATACCATACTCGTCACCTTTTTCAAAGTCATAAGCCGGATTGATGGAGAACATCATCATATCCACCAGTCCGGTGTCGATAATCCGGTTCGCAACGGAAGGAGTGTGGGAGGAAAAACCGATGTGACGGACGATACCTTTTTCTTTCAGTTCCTTTAGATAGTCTACCAGACCGATTTCAATTAGTTTATCAAAGTCCTCATCTTCATCCACGCAGTGTAGAAAACCAAAGTCCACATAGTCAGTGTTCAAAGTTTACAAACGGTTTAAAGGAACTTGCAGAAAAAGGTGAGGTTAGACTGGTTTCGTTGGAAGATATGTATAAGTAAGTTGAATGTGTGTTATCGACCTTTTGGGACGATGTCAAAACCCGTAAAAGTGAATTTTTCAAAAATGATAGGTAGACTAGCAGTTGATTCATTTTCAGAGTGCGATATGTTACAATAGGAATGAATGTTTATTGAAATGCATTGAGTTGGGAGAAGAAAAACCAACTGGAAACGAATGGACAATATAGAAAAAGACAATACATTACAAGAGGGAACATCATGCCAAAAGGAACAAATCAAAAATTAAAGCTTATCTATCTCATTAAAATCATGCTTGAGAGAACAGATGAGGAACATGGATTAACAATGCCGGAGATATTGGCGGCATTAGAAGAATATGGTGTAACAGCGGAAAGAAAGAGCATTTATAATGATTTTGAGTCATTGAGACAATTAGAAATTGATGTAATTCAGGAGCAGCAGGGAAAGATATATACATATCATGTAGCATCAAGACAGTTTGAGTTGGCAGAGCTTAAATTATTGGTAGATGCAATCCAGTCGTCAAAATTTATTACAGAAAAGAAGTCTAAGCAATTGATAAAGAAATTAGAAAGTCTTGCAAGTAGTTATGAAGCAAAGCAGCTTCAAAGACAGGTATATGTTTCTGGTAGAATCAAGACCATGAATGAAAGTATTTATTACAATGTGGACGAGATACATAATGCGATTGCATCCAATAAAAAGATACGTTTTCAATACTTTCAGTGGAATATTAAGAAAGAAACAGAACTTCGCAAGTCGGGACAATTTTATGAGATAAGCCCATGGGCTTTATCGTGGGATGATGAGAATTATTACATGATTGGTTATGATTCAGAGGCAAAGAAAATAAAGCATTATCGTGTAGACAAGATGCTAAAGAGTACTTGTATGGATGAGGCAAGAGAAGGCAAGGAATTATTTGAGTCATTTGATATTGCAGCCTATACAAGGAAAAGCTTTGGTATGTATGGTGGAGAAGAGCAGTCTGTGAAGTTGGAATTTGAGAATCGTCTGGTAGGTGTTGTCATTGATAGATTTGGAAAAGATATTATCATTGCGCCAGCAGGTGATAATCATTTTACAATAAAAGTGGATGTTGCTGTGAGTGATCAGTTCTTAGGATGGGTATTTGCATTGGGAGATGGTGCAAAGATACTTGGACCGGAAAATGTAGTGGAGCAGATGAAAGAACTGGCGAAAAAGGCAATAGAAAAGTATCAGTAAATAAAAAGGTAGGAACTTATGAAACCAAGAACGGAAATTAGTATGCAACTTTATCGGATGATGCTAGAAAGAGGGTATCCGGAAAATCTTTGTGATCTCGTTGCAAGGAATTTGAATACAGACTATACTGCTACGAGAATGATTGGATATTTATCACACTATTCTCATTTACCAGATGTGGAAGTCGTAGATGAGATGCTAGCGATATTAAGTGACAGGAACGCAATTATGCGTAAAAAAGAAGCGGAGCACGCACAGGAAAAGATTAATGAACTTTATAGATTTGGATTGGATATAGAGTAATAATTATTGGGGGCATTAAGAAATGCTGAGATTTACAGATGACTCAGAATAAAGAGTAAAGAACGGTTGTTTGTGGTTTTTATTGGACACATCAAGAATTAGAATGAAATCAGGATAAGGAGATAAGCTCCAAGTCCTGATTTTTTCTATTATACAAACGCAGAAGTATTTTGGCACATTAAGAGAGATTCTGAGAGATACCCCTAGAGTATAGGAAAATCGCAGGGTTTGTCAGGAACTATACAGATGAAATAGTAAGCAATGCACCGGATTATATAGAAAGCATCAATGGATTTTTAGATGTGCGATTGGACAAAATGTTCGAAAATTGGGTTGATTTGCAGAAATGCTTTGGAGAAGAAATTGGTATAAACCAGCAGATTTCACTGAGCAATGCAGTAAGTAGCATCGGAAGAGAATTTGAAGGTGTGCAGCACTCAGCAATTGACGATGCAGAAAATACAGCATATATCTTCCAAGAGATGCAGACAGGTAATTTTAAAGAGAGATATAAGGAACTATTTGATTTGTTTAAGCCGACAGAGGGACTTACGGTTTCGATTGGAAGTATGTTCACAAATCTTATGGAGCAGGTGGAATGTGTGGGGTGAGGGAATAAGTTACAAAATAGCTATGCTGATTGAACTTGTAAGGAATTCTTACAAGTTCAACTAGAAGAAAAGAACGAAATCAACATGGATGTATATATGTATGTTTGCGATAAATGTAAGCAGATAGAGGTATGCCCATCGTTAGAACATAGGACTTGTAATAAAAAGCTTAAGGTAACTAAGGGCGAAAAACCGGAATTAATTTTGGAAAAAATAAAAGAGAAGATTATTATGAATGGGTAAAATATCATCATATATGTAATGAATGCGGAACTGAAATGAAGGAGATTCATAATCCGGTAGAAGAGGATTCTATAATGTGTCCTAGGTGTGGAGCAGAATTAACGGCGGAATGTACAGGGTTTTATAGAGAAATTTTCAAATATTAGTGGTATTTAAAACTTGCTTGGGGAGTAGGTATAAAGTGTGATATACTTATAAGGGATATAATTAGTGCCATGTTTCTGGTGTAATGAGTGTAGAAAAATAGAGCGCCTATCGCTGAAAGAGATATAGAAAAATGTTTTAAGAAAACGAAAGAAGGTATGGAGTATTGGTAATCTGCAATATAGTTTTGAGAATGCCTATGGAAGTCTTGGAAAGAAGCATAATAAGTAGGTAGAAGTGTTTTGTGTTTCAAAATTTATTATTGATTCTAAAAAAATCAACAACTAGTAAAAAATAATGTATTTTAAATTGTGCAGACGGTCTGCACAATTAAAAGGAGGCAGTATGCTAACAACGTCAAATCAATATTTACAGGCAGTTCAAGAAATTAATGAATATGTTAATCAGGCAAAATATAGAGCCTCTGTTAGTGTAAATAGCGAAGTAATGAAAACAAATATATTTATTGGAAATGTCATTATTCGCAATTCAGAATGGGGAAATAAATTTATTGATAATTTATCTCAGGACATGCGTATGAGATTTCCCGGTACAAAAGGTTATTCTGTTCGTAATTTAAAATACATGAAGAAATTTGCGCAAACTTTTACCGAAGATGATGTGGATAAGTATGGATTGGGGAAAATTACATGGAGTCATCATCAAGTGTTAATGAGCAAGGTGTCAAGTCAGGAAGAATATATATGGTATCTGGAAAAAACTCTGGAGCATGGGTGGTCTGTTGATGATTTAACATCTCAAGCCAAGAGTCAGCTATATGAGAGACAGGCAGTTGCTAATAAAATTTCAATTTTGAAAAACGATTGCCGATGGAACAAAAAGCGATGGTTTTGGATACAATAAAAGACCCATATATGTTTGATTTTATCAATTATACAGAAGATATGTTGGAAACTGATATAGAAAATGAACTGGTTAGAAATGTGACTTCGTTATTGATGGAATTAGGCAAAGGCTTTGCTTTTATGGGACAGCAGTATCATCTTGAGGTTGGCGGTAAAGACTTTTATATTGACCTTCTGTTTTATAATACAAAGCTTAGGTGTTATGTGGCGATTGACCTAAAAACAGGTGAGTTTAAGCCGGAACAAGCAGGGAAAATGAATTTTTACCTATCTGCATTAGATGATTTGGTAAAGAGTCCGGATGACAATCCGTCTGTCGGGCTTATATTGTGTAGGGATGAGAATCGAACTATTGCAGAATATGCGTTAAGAGATATGTCAAAACCGATAGGAGTAAGTGAATATCATTTATGTACAGATTTGCCTTTAAATTTGAAAAACACTTTACCGGATGTAGAAGAGATTAGAAGCAGAATTGATATGAAAAAGTAATTTGTGCAGACCGTCTGCACAAATTACTTGACACATAAAGCCTATGTATTGAAGGACTCTAGATGTAGAGAACGATCATCAATATACCAGTCGCAGGTAATCTTCCTTTGACAGGGATTGTCGACACAGTGTGTCGATAATCTGTTACTAGACGATAGTGGTTCCATTATAGAATTTTAGCCATAAGTACATACTAGATTTTCTACACACTGTGCGGAAAATTTCGAGAATATATTTATAAAATCGGAGAACAAAATCATGAATCAACAAACCATCAATAGAATAAGAAAATTCACCGAGGATAGAGACTGGGATCAATTTCATTCACCAGCCAATTTAGCAAAGTCAATCGTCATTGAGGCAGCAGAGCTTTTGGAATGTTTTCAATGGAGCGATGACAAGTATGATTTGCAGCATATTAAGGAAGAGCTTGCTGATGTGATGGTGTATAGCCAGAATCTTTTGGACAAGCTTGGCCTTGATGCAGATGAAATTATAAATATGAAGATGGATCAGAATGAAGCGAAGTATCCGGTGGAAAAGGCGAAAGGAAAAGCGGATAAATATACTCAGTTTTAACAGGGGGAATATATGATTAACACTTTAGATTACTACAATCATAACGCAGATGACTTTATACAAGGATCGCTTTCTGTTGATTTTGCGGCTACGCAGGATCGATTTATTAAGAGACTTGAGCCGGGGGCATTTATTTTGGACTTTGGGTGCGGTTCCGGACGAGATACCAAGTATTTTCTGGATAAAGACTTTCAGGTAGAGGCAATTGATGGTTCGGAGGAGCTTTGTAAGCGTGCTAGTGCATATACGGGAATAACAGTGAAGAAAATGCTGTTTCAAGAGTTAGCTGCAAGAGAAAAATACAATGGAATATGGGCATGTTCTTCCATTTTACATTTGCCGAAAGACGAATTAAAGGTCGTTCTAAAAAAGATGTCAGATGCATTGGTTGAACAGGGGATTATTTATACTTCTTTCAAATACAGTGAATTTGAAGGAGAGCGCAACGGCAGATATTTTACGGATTTTACATTAGAAATATTTACGGAATATCTAAGCGACATTGAGTCATTGCAGATAGAAGAGTATTGGATTACAGGTGATGTCAGACCGGGCAGAGGTGAAGAAAAATGGCTGAATTTAATTCTGCGGAAAAACTGAATCTAGAATATCATGGATGTGGCAGTGGAAGAGGCGGAATAGGACAGTATCGATTAAGAGAAATAATGCGCGAAGATTATGAATGTCGATATCATTTGACAAGAGGAAGAGAGTAACTAAAATTAAAAGGCAGTTGTTTGAAGAGTCTTTAAACAAATCTGGAGATAATTCACTTGATTTAAAAATGAGCATATGATATTCTATATCAGTATTTTAGAGGCTTAGAGAAGAACAAAAGTTTTTTATGCTATTATTATATTGTAATACATGTAATGATAATGAATGAAAATAATTAACAGTAGAAATACTATATTGGTGTGTAATGAATAGCCACGCCATCCTTTTCTGTGAGGAACTTAAATATACACAGAAGTTGACCTGATTGGGGTAGGGAAACCAATCTGCTATTCGAGTTAATAGGCTATGGGTAAAAACCATAGCCTTTAACTTTTTAGGAGTGAGTATACGGAAAAAATAAGAAGTATCTTGGTATAAATGGTTATAATAAGATAAAGAATAATCAGTTGAAGCGAAATGACTTAAAAAAGCATAATAAGCTAGAGTATAATAAGTTAGAAATAAAATTAGACCATTTTGATGAAATGCCAAGTATGATGAAAAATGGAAAATTTATAAAATTTTATCAGTATAGAACCAAGCTGTTATCAACAATTGGCGCAGATTTTGTTATATATCAAGATAAAAAAGAATACATATTACATTTGTTTTTGCGGCAAGAATGTAGTCGTACCAATCAATATAGTCCAGTATCTTTTGCTGTTAAAAGTGAGAATGATAAAAATAAGGAACAATATATAGTTGGGCAGGAACATAAGAAAATAACTGGATTTGAAATTATTGAATTAAGTGAAGGTGGAGAAGGATGTATATGGATTAGGTGTATGTGAAATTGCTTCTAGCAGTGGCAATAAGAATATATGTCTTTAAAAGATAAAAAGGTGTTTAGGCTGATTGAATATGCAGAGAAACTTGGAATCAGAGATGAGGTCATGAAATATGTGAGATTCAAAAGGCCGGTATTGATTCATTATTTTAAATTTTTCGAAGTTTGTGAAAATATAAACAATTTTTTGAAGAGTTTTTAACCAAATCTGAGTAAATATGATTCGACAAAGTGGCCCAAAAATGGTATGATTTTTTCGTATGCATTTGGGGCACTTTTTTTAAAATGCCGGTCAGCTTAATGGTTGAAATATTAATTGTAGTGAGATGAATTATATATCGAAAGAAAAGTATGCTCTTGATTCGCTAAGTATTTAAGAACAGCTGATAAAAGCCGATAATGGTAGTTCACAACCAAATTTGTTAGCAAGAATTGCAAAATCTGGATGAACTCATCAAAGCCCGATTCGTCGAACGCTTTGGTGATAATATCTATTTGAATTCAACCAAAGAGCATATTATTCACGAAGGTGTAAAGAAAAATAGGTTAGTAAAATCAGGAAGTCTTATATTTGCTAATTGCGGTGTTTCTTTGGGATTTGCAAGAGATGAAACACAATTACTATTTGATAGCTTAATGAAGAAATATTTTGGTTAGGGGGGAACGATATATGGCAATGATGACTGTCTACCATGGAGGGTATCAACCAATTGACCAACCAGAAATTCGAAAAGAAAGAAATACAAAAGATTTTGGCACAGGGTTTTATTGTACGATTATTAAAGAACAGGCTCAAAGATGGGCAAGAAGATATGACACAGGCATTGTTTCTATTTATGATGTTGTTATGAATATGAATCTGAAAATCAAAGAATTTAAAGAAATGTCAGAAGAATGGCTAGATTTTATTATTGAATGTAGGTCTGGAAAAAGTCATGACTATGATATTGTAATTGGAGCAATGGCTGATGACCAAATTTATAATTATATTTCAGATTATATGGATGGCACGATTACAAGAGAACAATTTTGGGTGTTGGCTAAATTCAAATATCCTACACATCAGATAGTGTTTTGTTCAAATGAAGCTCTGAAATGTTTGCGTTACAGAGGTTACGAGGAGGCACATGAATAGAAATGAACGGACGAGAAGAGCAAAAAGATAATGATTTGTTTTATACGTGTAGTTTGATTGATTATATAGCAAGACAAACAAAAAATACTCGTGCGGTTGTGGTAAATCAGTTAGGTAAATCGAGACTCGAGAAAATATATGAGTATGCTGATGTTTACCATTGTGATAACATCGAGAGAGTGAGTGACGATTTCATAAATGAAGCTCAAATTAAAATGGGAACGTTTGATAACGTAAAGGCTTGTAAATATGCGATTCCATCCTATTGGGATATTGGAAAAGTATATAAACGATTAATTAAGCAAGTGGCACAGGAAGAAGAAAAAGCGGTTATTGATGCTTTGATAGAGGTATATAACTCTTTTATCAGCTCTAAAATTGATGATTATAACAGTAGTGTATATTATGAGAATCCGTCATATATATTCGAATGTTATAGAGAAAAGGTAATGATGTAAAAATCAATCCAGCTTTGTTTTTTACATTGAAGGCACCATTTGATAGGCTGAAAATTAGAGGTGCTGAGATAAGGATGCTGTAATAATATGATATAATAGAAAAGAAATGTAATGAGCAATCGTTGAAACAATAGTAATATGAAATAAAGGGAGTAAAGAGAAATGATAGCAATAATTGATTATGATGCCGGTAATATTAAAAGTGTTGAAAAAGCAATTCATTACCTAGGCGAGCAGGCAGTCATTACAAGAGACAGGGAGACAATCCTTGCCGCAGATAAGGTAATTCTGCCGGGCGTGGGTGCTTTTGGTGATGCTATGGCTAAGATTAGAAGCTATGGTTTAGAGGAAGTGATTCATGAAGTAGTGGATAAGGGGACTCCTTTTCTTGGAATCTGCCTTGGATTGCAGCTTCTTTTTGAGTCAAGCGAAGAAAGCGTGGGAGTAAAAGGTCTTGGTTTGTTAAAGGGTAAGATTGTTAAGATTCCTGATGATCAGGGATTGAAGGTGCCTCAGATTGGCTGGAATTCTTTGAAATATCCGAATAAAGGAAGACTTTTTGAAGGATTGGATGAAGAGTCCTATGTGTATTTTGTACATTCTTATTATTTAAAGGCAGAAGAGCCGGAAATCGTTGTTGCAACAACTGATTATGCAACATTGATTCATGCAGCAGTGGAAAAGGGCAATATCTTTGCCTGTCAGTTTCATCCGGAGAAGAGTTCGGATGTAGGTCTTAAGATATTAGAAAACTTCATTGCATTATAGAGGGAGGCAAGAATATGCATACAAAAAGAATCATTCCATGTCTGGATGTAAATAATGGACGAGTAGTTAAGGGCGTTAATTTTGTTAATTTGATAGATGCTGGTGACCCTGTTGCGGTTGCAGCGGCATATGATAAAGCTGGTGCAGATGAACTTGTTTTTCTTGATATTACAGCTTCTTCTGATCATCGAGGAACTGTGGTAGATATGGTTCGTAAAGTTGCAGAGAAGGTATTTATTCCTTTTACTGTTGGTGGAGGAATTAGAACCGTTGATGATTTTAAAGCAATTTTAAGAGAAGGTGCAGATAAGGTTTCTGTAAACAGTGCAGCAATCATGAATCCGAATCTGATTAGTGAAGCGGCTGATAAGTTTGGCAGTCAGTGTGTTGTCGTTGCGATTGATGCCAAGCGCAGAGCAGATGGCTCAGGTTGGAATATTTATAAAAATGGTGGTCGTGTTGATATGGGTATTGATGCGGTTGAATGGGCGATGAAGGCTGATAAGCTTGGAGCAGGTGAGATTCTTTTGACCAGCATGGATTGTGATGGTACAAAGAGCGGATATGACATCGAGCTTACCAAAATCATTTCTGAAAATGTATCGATTCCAGTTATTGCTTCCGGTGGAGCTGGTAATTTGGAGCATTTTTATGATGCATTAGATGCCGGAAAGGCAGATGCAGCACTGGCAGCTTCTCTTTTCCATTTTAAAGAACTTGAGATTAAGGAAGTAAAGCAGTATTTGAGAGACAGAGGCATTTCTGTAAGACTATAATTAAAAATTGACAGTAATTATGAAGGTACTGAATAATTACCAAATGACATAAGAGAAATTAGTTGCGAGGTATGTAGTAATGGCACAGCTTTCAAATGATTGGTTAGAGGCAATCAATGGTGAGTTCAAGAAAGATTATTATAAGGAATTGTATCAGTTTGTAAGAGAAGAATACAGCAAGGTAGTGGTGTATCCGCCGGCAGATGATATTTTTAATGCCATGCATTTTACACCATTAAATAAGGTGAAGGTTCTGCTCTTGGGACAGGACCCATATCATAACGTAAATCAGGCCCACGGACTTAGCTTTTCGGTGCTTCCAAGTCAGCCGGATATTCCACCATCTTTGCAGAATATCTATAAGGAATTAAATAGTGATTTAGGCTGTTATATTCCGAATAACGGATATCTGAAGAAATGGGCAGATCAGGGTGTTTTGTTGTTAAATACAGTTCTTACTGTAAGAGCGCATCAGGCAAATTCTCATCAGGGAAGAGGTTGGGAACAGTTTACGGATGCCATTATTCAGGCAGTCAATGCACAGGACCGACCAATCGTTTATTTGCTGTGGGGAAGACCGGCACAGAGTAAGATTCCAATGCTGACCAATCCGAAGCACTTGATATTAAAGGCGCCGCATCCAAGTCCATTGTCTGCGTATAGAGGATTCTTTGGTTGTAAGCACTTTAGTCAGGCAAATGAATTCTTAAAAGCAAATGGGGTAGAACCAATCGATTGGCAGATTGAAAACATAGAATAGTTCAGAGACGAGCTTGTCTCTAGATAGGAATAACATAAGTAAGGGGAAAGAGAATGAGAGAGAATAAGTTGTTAAAAAGAATTTTACTGGAAATCTTAGATTGCTCTAAGGTTATCTTTTTGGCGTTAGTAGCATCCATGTTGATTAAGAATACGGTTGTTGCCGGAGCACTAGTTCCAACTGGATCTATGGAAGAAACCGTTATGGCAGGAAGCAGAATCGTGATCAACCGATTAGCTTATCTTGCAGAAGAGCCACAAAGAGGCGATATTGTTTCCTTTTATTATCCGGATGATGGAGAGACACTGTATCTGAAACGTGTCATGGGTCTACCGGGAGAGACAATAGAAGGCATTGATGGCTATGTGTATATTAATGGTGTGAAGCTGGAAAGTGATTATACATCCGAACTGTTAAACAGCGACTTTGGACCATTTGTGATACCAGAAGGGTGCTATTTCATGATGGGCGATAATCGTAATAACTCATGGGATTCCCGTTATTGGCAGAATCAGTTTGTAGAGAAGTCTGAGATTATTGGAAAAGCTGAATTCGAATATTATCCGGAACTTAAAGTATTGAAGTAGCTTTTCGTGGAAATGGCATCACTCGAACAGAGATTAGCACCGGTTTGTACAGAGAGAAAAGTAAATAAATGGTATAGTTAGAGTTGGTGATATGCCAACTCTTTTGAGTTAGCAGAAATAGAAGAGACAAGGGGGAGGAGTCATTGTGACAAACAAAGATATTTTACAGATCGCTATGCAGCAATCTGCGATTGACTGCAATTGTAAGGAAACGGATTTCTTGAGTACTGAGAATAAAATTGTAATTTCGAAGGAGCATGCAGATGCAAGAAGGTATCTGACTTTGCCATTTGCATGTCAGTTGGTATCCTATGGCAATAATATTGTTGCTTCCGTTCAGAAAGAGTATAAGGATATTGTGGCAAATTATATAAATAAGTATTCTATGGCGCATTGCTTTGAAACACCGAATATGCATGTATTAAATGATGCCTTGCAGGAAAAAGGGTTAAGAATCTGTTTTATGGCAGAGTATTTTCTACCGGATTTGCAGTACTTAAAAGAACAGCCCTGTGCATATGAGCTTCGCATCTTGCATCAGGAAGATTTTGCAGATTTGTATACGGAACAATGGAGTAATGCACTTTGTGAGGACAGAAAGCATCTTGATGTACTAGGAGTCGGAGCATATGATAACGGGCGTTTGATTGGTCTTGCAGGCTGTTCGGCGGATTGTGATTCTATGTGGCAGATAGGAGTTGATGTATTGCCTCAATACCGTAGACAGGGTGTAGCATCGGCGTTAACGAGTAAGCTGGCATTGGAAATATGGAAAAGAGACAAAGTTCCATTTTATTGTGCAGCATGGTGTAATGTGAAGTCTGTACGAAATGCAATAAAGAGTGGATTTCGTCCTGCATGGGTAGAAATGACAGCCAAAACGGCAGAGTTTGTGAGTGATATGAATAAATGATAAAAAAGTTCAATATGACGCACAAACATTTCTTGACAAAATCCGACGTTCATATTATAGTAGTGCTAAATAGTACTACTAGTAAAAATAGAGTGCGAATTTATTTAGGTTAAATTATGGGAAATGAAAGGAAATTAGTATGAGCATTAGAATTGGTATTTTAGGATATGGTAATCTTGGCCGTGGCGTTGAGTGCGCAATCAAGCAGAATGACGATATGGAGTTAAAGGCTGTATTTACACGCCGTAGCCCTGAAAGCGTAAAGATTTTGACAGAAACAACTAAGGTTTGTCACATTGATGATATTTTAGCTATGAAGGATGAGATTGATGTATTAGTAATCTGTGGTGGTAGTGCAACAGACCTTCCAGTACAGACACCAGAATATGCAAAGTATTTTAACGTAATCGACAGCTTTGATACACATGCAAGAATTCCTGAGCATTTTGCAAATGTTGATAAGTCAGCACAGGAATCAGGCAAAGTTGGCATCATTTCCGTAGGTTGGGATCCAGGAATGTTCTCTTTAAACCGTGTATATGCAAATGCCATTTTAACAGATGGACAGGATTATACTTTCTGGGGTAAGGGAGTAAGCCAGGGACATTCTGATGCTATCCGTAGAATCGAAGGCGTTGCAGATGCGAAGCAGTATACCATTCCTGTACCAGCAGCATTAGAGCAGGTAAGAAGTGGTGAAACACCAGATTTAACAACAAGACAGAAGCATACAAGAGAATGTTTCGTTGTAGCAAAAGAGGGGGCAGACCTTGCAAGAATCGAGAAAGAAATCAAGGAAATGCCAAACTATTTTGCAGATTATGATACAACTGTAAACTTCATTTCACAGGAAGAATTGAATAAGAATCATAGCGGCATTCCTCATGGTGGATTTGTAATCCGTAGCGGAAAGACAGGCTGGAATGGAGAGAATAAGCACATTATCGAATATAGCTTAAAGTTAGATTCTAACCCTGAATTTACAGCAAGCGTTTTAGTAGCTTATGCAAGAGCTGCATTCCGTATGAATCAGGAAGGACAGAAGGGATGCAAGACTGTATTTGACGTTGCACCTGCATACCTTTGCAGACAGAGCGCAGAAGAATTAAGAGCACACATGCTTTAATTAAGGATTAGGTGGTGTTTAGATGGAAGAAGCTGCTTTGATTGATAAGCTTATGCTTTTTGGGTTGACCAGACAGGAGGCATCGATTTATCTTTGTCTTGCAGCAAACAGGGAATTGTCCGGCTATGAGGTGTCAAAAATAACGGGCATTTCCCGTTCCAATGTATATAATGCCCTTGCAAGTCTGGTAGAAGAAGGTGCTGCATATCTGTTAGAAGGCAGTACCAATAAATACACCGCAGTAGAGGTGGAAGAGTTCTGTCAGAATAAGATTCGCTATTTGGAAAAAGCAAAGGCTGATCTGGTTCGCGATATGCCAAAGAATAATAAGGATTGTGATGGTTATATTACTATTTCAAGTCATAAGCATATCATGGATCGAATTCATTCAATGCTTTCAAGTGTAAATTACAGAGTATATATATCGATGCCCTTAGAATTCCTTGAAAAATGCAGGGAAGATATCCTCTCTTTGCTAGAGGCTGGGAAAAAGGTTGTGTTGATTGTCAGTGATGAAGTATCATTTCCGGGAGCGATTACCTATATTACAGACAAAAAAGAACAGCAGATTCGATTGATTGTAGATTCTGAATATGTATTGACCGGAGATATGACCGGAAGTCCAGCGGATACCTGTCTGTATTGTGGACAGAAGAATTTTGTGAATGTTTTCAAGGAATCCTTGAAAAATGAGATTAAATTAATTGAACTTACGAGAGGAGATATGAAAAATGAGTAAGAAACCATTTGTAACAAAAGAACAGATTGAAGAAATCGTTAAAACATATCCAACTCCTTTTCATATTTATGATGAGAAGGGCATCAGAGCGAATGCGCAGGCATTAAAGGAAGCTTTTTCATGGAATAAGGGATATAAGGAGTTCTTTGCGGTAAAGGCAACTCCAAATCCATTTTTGATTGATATTTTACGTGAGTATGGTTGTGGATGTGACTGTTCCTCTATGACAGAGTTAATGCTCAGCAATGCTATGGGTGTAAAGGGTGAGGATATCATGTTCTCTTCCAATGATACACCGGCAGAAGAATTTGAGTATGCTTATAAGCTTGGTGCAACCATTAATTTAGATGATTTTACGCACATTGAATTCTTAGAGAAGACAATTGGAACACTTCCAGAGACAATTTCCTGCCGTTATAATCCAGGTGGAGTATTTAAGATTAGTACTGACATTATGGACAACCCGGGAGACGCAAAGTACGGCTTTACAACCGAGCAGTTATTTGAAGGTTTTAAGATTTTAAAGGCTAAGGGAGTAAAGAATTTTGGTATTCATTCTTTCCTTGCAAGTAATACTGTAACCAATGAATATTATCCAACACTTGCAAAAACTTTATTTGAAGTAGCTGTTAAGTTAAAAGAGGAAACAGGTGCAAACATTACCTTTATCAACCTTTCCGGTGGTATTGGTGTTCCTTATAGACCAGACCAGGAGCCAAATGACATTAAGGTAATTGGCGAAGGCGTAAGAAAGGTATATGAAGAAGTTCTTGTTCCTGCTGGAATGGGAGATGTTGCAATCTATACAGAGCTTGGACGTTTTATGATGGCTCCTTATGGACATCTTGTAACAAAGGCAATTCATGAGAAGCATACACATAAGGAATATATTGGTGTGGATGCATGTGCCGTTAACTTAATGAGACCTGCTATGTACGGTGCATATCATCATATTACGGTTCTTGGTAAGGAAAATGAGCCTTGTGACCACAAGTATGATGTAACAGGTTCTCTTTGTGAGAATAATGATAAGTTTGCAATCGATAGAGAGCTTCCAAAGATTGATAAGGGAGATTATCTTGCAATTCACGATACAGGTGCACATGGTTTTGCAATGGGCTATAACTACAATGGAAAGCTTAAGTCCGCAGAACTTCTGTTAAAGGAAGATGGAAGTGTGCAGCTTATCAGAAGAGCAGAAGAACCAAAGGATTATTTTGCAACCTTTGATTGCTTTGATATTTACAAGAAAATGGGATTCTAATGATTCAAAAATAAGCTTGCATTCATGCAGTAAATAAAGGATAATAGAAGAACGGCTATGTTTTTGTAGCCGTTCTTTTTGCACGTTATAAAGGGGGACAATATGAATCTAAAGAAATTTATAGGAACAAAAGATTTTTATAAAAAGGTTTTATTTATTACAATTCCGATTATTTTGCAAAATGGTATTACGAACTTCGTTGGACTGTTGGATAATATCATGGTTGGACAGGTTGGTACAGACCAGATGTCTGGTGTAGCGATTGTGAATCAGTTGTTATTTGTATTTAATCTAAGTATTTTTGGTGGCATCTCCGGTGCTGGTATCTTTACCGCACAGTATTATGGAAAAGGCAGTCATGAAGGTGTTAGGCATACTTTCCGTTTTAAGATGATTACCTGTATCTTGATAACCCTAATCGGACTTGGGGTATTAATTGGTTTTGAGAAGCCATTAATTGGTATGTTTTTGCATGATGGAAGTTCGACGGGGAATGCAGAGAAAACGCTGTGTTACGGTATGGATTATCTGAAGGTTATGTTAGTGGGCTTGCTGCCATTTGCAATTAATTCCGCTTATACGAGTACGCTTCGTGAGACGGGGGAGACTGTTTTGCCAATGAAGGCAGGAATAGCAGCAGTGCTTGTAAATCTTTGTCTGAATTATGTATTGATTTTTGGAAACTTTGGAGCACCTGCAATGGGAGTAGTTGGTGCAGCGATTGCTACGGTAATTTCACGATTTGTAGAGTGCGGAATTGTTATAATCTGGACGCATACACATGGCAAAAAGGTGCCGTTTATTGAGGGTGCATATAAGAGCTTGTATATTCCTTTACCATTAGTAAAACAGATTGTAATTAAGGGTATGCCATTGATGCTGAATGAGTTTTTGTGGTCTGTAGGAATGACTCTTTTGACACAGAATTATTCGACCAGAGGACTTGCAACGGTGGCTGCGTTGAATATCAGTAATACGATTAATAACGTCTTTAATGTTATCTATATCGCTCTTGGATCCACAGTTGCGATTATTATTGGGCAGCATTTGGGAGCAAACCGAATGGAGGATGCAAAGAGAGAGGATACGCAGTTAATCGCGTTCTCGGTAGCAAGCTGCTTCGTGGTAGGAGCCGTTCTGATTCTGATTGCGCCGCTGTTCCCGCAACTCTATAATACGACCGATGAGGTAAAGGAGATTGCGAAAAATCTCATTTATGTGGTTGCGATTATGATGCCAATGAATGCATTTTTACATTCAACCTACTTTACACTAAGGTCTGGTGGTAAAACGATTATTACCTTCTTTTTTGACAGTGTATTTATCTGTTGCGTTAGTGTACCGGCGGCATTTTTGCTGGCACATTATACAGAGCTTCCGATTATTACAATGTTTGCGCTAGTACAGAGTATTGATTTGATTAAGTGTGTGATTGGATTTATTCTGGTAAAAAAAGGAGTATGGCTACAGAATATGGTAGCGGAATAGAATATGAAAAATAGAAAAACCTAAGCAACTTTTTGTGTGAAAGTGTGCTTAGGTTTTTGCATATGATATATTTGTGAAATACAACTATTAGTTATGGTTGTGATGTTTTAATATGACTTCTGAAATAGATAGTATCATTTCCTTTTCTGACGCATCTGCCTGATTCCATAGAAAAAGTAATTTTGTCGCATCGGAATCGCTTTCTGTTGGCACGTTGTCGTGAATCAGAGAGTCGATAGTGACATGGAAACATTCTGCTAGAAGAATCAATTTTTCTAGTGTAACAGAACGTTCTCCGCGCTCAATGAACCCGATATATGTAGTTGAAACATTGATATATTCTGCAATTTGTTCTTGTGTTAATCCAACGCGAATTCTTTCTTCTCGAATGCGCTTTCCAAGTACTTTTCTATTCATAGCTTCTCCAATCGATAAAGATATTTCTTATTTTACCCATATACATGAAAAAATATAACTAACTAAAAGTTGCACAAAATATAACTATTAGTTACATTTTGAAATAATAGTGGTTATAATAAGAATAGTTAGAATATTCGAATATGAAACTGTTAATTATGTGTAAACATTTGCAAATGGAACTAAGGAAATATTTTTTATGGAGGTTTGAAGAAATGAAAAAGCAGGAGATTATAAAGAAACTTTTAATTACAGGATTGGCAGCAGCGTTGGTATTGAATAATGTAAATACGGTAAGTATGGTATTTGCAGAAGAAACTGAAGTAGAAGACACAGGTTCCGGAGAAGACACAGGTTCTGGAGAGGATACAGGTTCCAGAGAGGATATAGGTTCTGGAGAGGATACAGGTTCCGATGATAACACAGAAAGAACAACCACAAAATCAGTGTCATCTTCATCAAGTGATAATTCGTCAAGCGTCTCTTACGTATCACAGACAATTTATAACAGTTATATCATTTTTCAAAAGACGATTGCGGAAGATTTTACAAAAGAAATTAATAAGCAGCTTTCTGTAATTGCAGTAAACCCAGAAGCAGCAAAAGCAATTACTTTTGATACCAATGTCTGGATGAGTTTTGATAAGAAAACAATGACAGCAATCAAGAATAGTCCGGTTGATGTTGTTGTAAAGTTTAGAGATCCAATTACAAAGATTAGATACCAGGTTGTGATTCCAGCAGGAACAGATACAACATCACTTTTAAATGAAGAAGGTTATTGTGGATTTATGTATCTGGCAAAGAACTTTGGGGCAATGATAATTGAATAGAAAGTATGAATTGCAAAAGTGGCAATTGGGGTGACAAAAGTTTATGAAGGGTGTATCAGTATCTGCATGAGTAGAGAGTACCTTTTTATAATATGGAAGGGGTGTGAAAAAAATTTCACACCTCTTTTCACCTTTATTATTTCAAAACATGGAATAAAAGTACTCTGCGCGAAGGCAGTGGCTTCGGGCGTGGCGTGCTAATAATCGAACGATACCTTAATCTGTTCAAGATACCTGTCTTATAAGTTGATAAAAAGGTGCCTCGATAAATGAAAAAAAGATAATGAAACAATGTTTCGCAAACGCTGTTTTGCGCCTTTAGCTTCGAGTGAAATCCACTGATTACGGAGACTAGGCACGAAGCCATTGCTGAGTGGCTTTAGTCGCAGTTATCAGTTAGTTCGCGAAGAGCGTTGCAAAAGTTTGCGAGGCATTGTTTCAGTATCTTATATCAAAAGTATCAAGGCACCTTTTCACGAAAAAGAGATAGGTATCTTGAACATCCAAGATATCTATCTCGATTATTAGCTGGG
>CAYUKO010000053.1:0-23554 GCA_964445375.1 uncultured Roseburia sp. | reverse complement strand
GGTTCATCAGAGCCCTTTTCTTTGACTCTTTTTTCATAAATCATTTGACACTACCGTGTTTGCTTTCAAATTGATAACTATATTAGTCTCCTTAAATTCCTCGCCTTCGTACTCCGTTTTATCAAACAAATTTCCCTGTTCATCGCTGTGTGGTATAATCTGAATTGTCTTATCATAATCCACCTACTTAAAACACTTTTATTTAGGGAACTCAATACATCTCATGTATTTCTTAGAACTATATACTTCCTCGAATTCTGCTTTTAAGATAATCTCAGCACAAAACTCCGGTTCACGATTTGTTTCATCAACCATAGGTATCGGAGCATCCGTAACAAAATCAAATCCTTCTTCTATCACTGATCTAACAGTCTTATCATTAAAAACTTCCGCCATTCTTGTGGCATATCTTTCATTCTCCAAATCCACTTCATAAAAAAGTAATACCGGGGTTTCTTCATCTATGTACTTCCAAAACAATTTTATATATTCAAACTTCTTTATTTTACTCATAAATCGTTGTGTTATCCCACTCATCCTTATTATCTGTATAGTCTATTGCTAGACTCTTTATGTATTCTACAAAATCTCCTTAAAATGCATATATGTTCGCTGACAAAACCGGTAAACCTCATCATCAATTCCATAATGTTCTTTAAAATACGCTGGCGAATTAATATTCAACTCCATATCTTATAACTCCTTTGTTAACTTTATCCGATATGCATAAACAAACAAATTTACTGTTCTTTCGCAACGCTTCACAAATTGGAAGATTTACCTAAATTATATAATTAACTATTCCATATATTAAATGACATACTGTGAAAATAGAAATAGGGATAACTGCAATCATATTTTTTCTATCAACAGCAAAAAACAAAAAGGCCAAACAAGGCGGTATCGTTAATCCCAAAATAACGATTGCATTTGTTATTCCACAATAATAGAATATCCAACTCAAAAAATATATTACGCAGAAACAAATCGTAGCAATAATAGTTTTTGAAGTGAAACTTAGCTTTTTTCTCTCTGTATTTATAAATACACATAATGCAAAAATCATTAACACTTGACAAATTGAAGCTATGACATCTATTACTACTGTAACAGACTCTGTTCTAAGTATATCGTTTGGTGCAGGGATCGCAAACCATATAAAATTTGGTAGCATAATTATGCTAAAAACTATTAGCCCCCAAATATCAAACCCCATCTTATATTTTTTCAACATAACCCACCTCGCTAAATTCAAAGATTTATCGCTCCAACAGTCGAATTTTTCTGTTGTATTACTTAGTAAAGAATGTAACTGCTCCAGCAATTAAAGCAGAAAATAAAGGAAACATAATGAGATTGCCAACCCATTTTTTGATTTTTACCTTTACTGGAATATATGGCATCAAATCCTCAGTACCTGGAATAAACCAAGCTTTTGTATGTCCTACCCAAAATTCATCTATGAAAAGACGGTCAAATATATTTCCTATCATAAAAATTGCTGTCATCTGCCAAAATGCACTCCAAAAGTCGGATGCTCCATTGATACAGTATACCATTAAGGGTACAAGGATTAACATAGGAACAAATAATCCAATTCCAGAAAGTACATATCGCTTCTTTAATTCTTTTTCTGTGATATATCCAAGTTCCACCACTCGCTTCTTTACGTCCTCCTCATGAAAGACTGCACACTTTTCGGGTCCATCCTTTAATACTAGAGTACATACTATTAAGAGTATAAAACATACTACAATTCCCTCAATTAAAATCAACATAACCGCATTTCCTTTTTAAACCAAGTTTCCATTCGTAAAATTCAAATTTCCTTACAATATTACCTTTAAAATCAACGCTACTAACAATACCCATATCAGCACAATTGGAATAGCATAATACCACTTCTTAGGTTTGCCATCCTTCCACATACCCGCTGCTTGCTTACGATATCTTTCAAGCACATCCTTTGGAACAAATTTGATTGTTAATGCTACCAACATTGGCAACAAAAACACATCATCCAAATATCCTAACACTGGTATAAAATCAGGGACTAAATCAATAGGTGATAGCGCATAGGCTACCGTAATTCCTGCAAATACCTTTGCGAGTATCGGAGTATCTTTATCTTTTAACGCTAAAAACAAAACTGGTATATCCGTTTTTAATTTCTTTGCTCTTGCTTTTAAATCCATTTATACATCAACTCCAAATTCAAAGCTCACTCTGCTTTCAAATTGATAACTATATTACTCTATCTTTATCTTTCCAAGCTCCTTGTAGCTCGTTTTCCCTCTTTTATAAATTTCCTCATAAATCGGATACTCTTTACCGCTCTCCAAAAAGAAATCTTTTGGCGTTTTAAATCTTGTTATCACTCTACAAGGATTTATATATTCTTCTGTCTGATTTAAAATGTCATATACGATAGTCAAATATGCCATTTTACCATCTTCTAGCGGGATAACTATATACTTATTATCCTCTTCTTTCTCAAGAGGCCACTTCACACCACTTTCCTTTTTGGGAAGCCAGTGGACAACCGCTTTTTTGCTGGTATGAAGCCACCAAATATTAAACTCATATACTTCCTCTCTAGGATTCCTAGCCTCTTTAAATTCCTCTACTTTCGTAAGCTTAAATTGAAAACCATAGTTGGCAGCTCTATCGTCTACAATTTCCTTACGTGCAAATCCGGTTACTGTAAGTAAATATTTTCCTTCCGGCACATCATACCAATATGCCAAATAAGAAGTATGCCCACCTAAATCTTTATACCACTGCTCTTTACTTGAAAAGTAACTCACTGTACCGTATGGAGAAGTTTCTTCCCTTCCCTCGCCTTCGTACTCTGTTTTATCAAACTCTAGCAAAGAACCTATGTCAGAAATCCAAAGACCATTTTTCACATCCAGATTAAAACCGTCATATGATAAAACTTGTGTCCACTCATCGCCAAAATCATCATCATACCCTTCCAGTCCAATCACATATTTCCCAGAATTAATAGATGGTATGGGCATCCAAGCACCACCCTTTATAGATTCCAAATAAATATCCTTCCGCTTCTGTAATAATGCAAGTACCTTTTTGGAACGTATTTTCTTTGCTTCCAAGAATTTTGTCATACTATCAAGCGAGAAAACGCATAAACCATATTCTAATGTTGTTATTATTTTTTCCATAATCAAACTCCTTACAAACGAATTTACTGTTCTTTCGCAACGCTTCACAATTGGAATTCGTCAATCTAAAATCGCATTGCAGATATCCTTAACAATGCTTTCCATATCCTTTTCAGGGGTAATACAAACTTCATTCAACACATCTGAAAAATCTTTTTCACGCCACCATCTTCGCATTGCTTCTTCGCCAAAATCATGACAATTCGGCTTGGTTTGATGCCGTTTTAAGGTTTCCTCAAAAGGTAGATCAAAATAGTATGCGTATATTTCCGTACCGTATAATTGAACTGCCAACTCAAATAATGACTTATACCAATCTGCATACATAATTCCTTCTAATATAACAACATTGCTATGACGATTCCCATATATCAAAAGTTCTTTCATAAGAGGCAACGCTTGTGTGTTTTCTCCATCTTTAACCTTAAGTATATCTCTTCTAATCACATCCTGTGAAATGCACATGGTATTGTTCCCAAATCTGTTTTGTACTTCTTTAGCAACTGTTGTCTTTCCACTACCAGAATTTCCTCTAAGTATAATAAGCTTTGGCATATCTTTCCCCTCTCAAATTCAAGATTTACTTATTTAATCTCCCATATCAATATCGCTGATTTCTTAAATTATGTGATTACACAATTGAAATTTTACACTCTCTCATCCGTTACAATATGTTCTATTCCAAAATGGTCTTTACTAAGATAATCTTTCAAAAAACTTGGAAATGCTTTATATTTATCTAAGTCTTTCGTTGGTATCCAGCACATTTCTTCTTTTACCCCTTGCGTAATGCTATTGCTATGAAGTTCTTGTGTTCCTCTTGGTTTCATCAAGAAATAGAAACTAATTTCGTGACAATTTAATCCCTTTAATGTTCCACTATTCTCGTTAAAAAAATTTTCATGAATAACTGCTAAATAGTCTATTTCATAATGTACACCTGTTTCCTCAAAAACTTCTCGAAGCACTGCATCTTGTGCTGTTTCTCCCATATGTACCCCGCCGCCAATAGAATATAAATAATCATCCTTTTCATTACTAGCAAATAGTACACAATCATTTTCTATGATTATTGCTGCCGCACGATATCTAAACCAATTCTTCTCTTTTGTAAATCCACAATCATACATAATCGCATCTCCTCAAAATCTTTACCAATTTGTTATTGGCATAATCCAATTAATTCCATCCAATTCACTTTCCATTGGTTGTCTAACCTCTGATATAAACTCATCTTTGCAAGCTCTCTTAGCTAGAAAATTTCTTCTAGCCTGTCTTAGGCTCAAACCATGACCTGCACTTACATAGTCCAAATCTTGCAGACATTGTGTGTCATCCAACCAAAAGCATACTGGACAATTGTTAAACTCTCCCATAGGAGGATGTTCAAAAGTATAATATCCACAACATGGGCATTTATAATTAAGCTTTGCAAACCTCCATCGAAGACGTCTTGCCACGATATATGTATCAAAAGGCTCTGTAAGCAGTTCCTCTTTTCGGCACGTTCTTGGACTTCCACCATCAGTCCATAAAATAAATATTTCATCTGAGGTATCTTTTAACTTTTCTAACTCAATAGAACATTCCAACATTTCATCAGAATAGCGTTCCTGCCATCCCGCTATATGAAATCTTCGTACAGATTCAAAAATCATCTCGATTTTATCATCAGTCCAGGGACTATTAAATATTACCCTCAAATTTTTACTATCTGGACCAGCAAAAAAAGTTGTTGTATCATCTCCCCATGTTCCAGCCATATAATCAAGCCCAACCATATATGAATCATGCATTCCCCTAGTTACTTTTATAAACTTTTCAACATCATCTTGATTGTTGATATATTGCCAATTTCCCATACATTTATCCACCAAACATCACCCTATACCATATACGATATCTTCGCATTCCTATTTAGAATTAAACAATTCTATCTTGTCTCTCAAACCATTTTCAACACTCTCTATATCAATCCCTGTATTATCAAGAATAATCTTATTCAAATTATGTAATCCACTCAAATCCGGCAACTTTGATACGTGTTTCAAATCCTGTAGTCGAATTACTTCAAGATTCGTTAAATCACTAATGAAATCAATATTATCCAATTTATTTATTCTCCATAGCTCAATCTCCTTAAGTGATGTCAAATACTTTAATTCTTGTAAATCGTTGTTGGAATTCCATAACAACACCAGTTTCTGAAGATTCATCTGTTTTAGAAATTCAAAATCTGATATCTTTATCCCTCTTAAAGAAAGTGACTTCAACTCTGAAAGTTTTGCTAAACATGTTATATTCTTCTTTGCTTTTTTTCCTAGCCAAAGAGTCTTCAAAAGACTGTATCGCAACAACCATTCACAATCAAATTGAATCGCACCTCCCATAGTGTCAGCGTTGATTGATAACTCTTCGAGTTCTGCTGATAAAGATTTCAAAAAGCTATAATCTCTTAAATCAAATGCATCCAGATGCAATGCTTTTAGATTTAACCTAGTAAGAATATTAAAATCAATCATATCTGGACATGAACGTAAATGGCAATCAATTCTCAATTTTTTTAGATGCGACATTCTCTCAAGAAAAGAAAGATCACATTTGCAGCCACCATATAAGCTATAAATGCGAAAGTATAGTTCTGGTTTCTTTTCCAATATAAGATCAATTACATTATACGCTTCTTTAGGAAGTAGTTTCGATATTTGAATCCATTTGATTTTTTCATCATTTACAACAACATTAATAAAATCTTCATCTATATCTTTATAACCATAGTGTTCAAATATCGCACCTGGTTCAGATGTCCTTTCTGCAATTTCAATAAAATTCTTACTTAACCACACTCCCATATATGTCTCCTATAATAAATCTTTTAGTAAATCGTCTAATCCATGATGCCAATATCATCGATGTGAAAATATTCCATTCATGCACTTTTTCTTGTCTATCAGGTATTGATTTTTTGCCCATTTGCCATCTTTGTGCATATAAATCCTCCAAAACTAATCAGACAAATTCATGATTTATAACTTTCTTGCTAATTGCAAATCCATAGTATCATAGATAGTGATGGTACCTCCGTGGTTATTAATTGCTTCTTCTATTTTTGAAAAAAATTTTATTCTAATCGTCTCTTCTATTGCAATATGGTCTGAATATGTTCCGAGCAACTCTATGTATTCTTTGGCAGAAAAAATTCGTTCACGATAAAACAACTTATATTGAATATCTGTAAACCCATATTTACTTGCAATCATTGCTCTGTCTTTAGCTTGTTCTTCGGTATATTCAGTTAGTACTTCTCGCTTTTTGTTATGGAACTTATTGTAATACTCATCATAAATTTCATCTATTTCTTTTGAAAGTTCAGGTTTTCCCTTATCACGATACGGATGGTTTGCAAAGCGTGCGAAAACTCCTCCTTTTTTCAACATAGAAAACACTTTTTCATACCCTATTTTCTCTGGCACCCAATGAAAGGCTGATGCGGAAAATACCAAATCAAAAACTTCTTCTTCAAACTCTGTATCTTCAAATTTTCCTGTAATAACCGAAAATTTCGGATATTCCTGAAACTTATCTTTTAACAGTTGCGAAAACTGTTCTCCATATTCTACCGCTGTCAGTCTGCAGCCCGTCTTTAATAATGGAACGGTAGCTTGTCCGCCTCCACTTCCCACCTCGACTACATTACTATTTTCACTAATAGGAATATAAGCAAATAATGCTCTATATAATTCTTCAACATAGCCAGGGCGTAATTTTTCGTATGTAGAAGCTACCGTATCAAATGTCCATTCCAATCCTTTTAAAGCCGACATAACAAAACACCTCTCCAAATTCAAAATTTCTGTTCACAACAAATTAGGATTTGCCTTTCTGTCATGTAAAACTTACCTTTTGATTTCCATTTCAACTATTCGCCACTGCTCGCCAAACAATTCACAAAACATCTCTTCGCCGTTCTCTTTAAATCCTGCTGCTTTGTAGCAGTAGTACGCAGGTTCATTGTTGTCGAATACTCCGAGAGTGATTTTCTCCGCACCAAAAATTTCAAAAGCATATTTAATCGCAAGGGTAATCATTTGTTTTCCATAACCCTTACCTCTTTTGGAGTCATCTACTATTACAAAGCCGAAGCGGATTACTTTCTTTTCCTCATCAGTATATCTCAAAATCAAATGACCTACTACACCACTTTCATCAAATGCGGTTAAGGGATAAAAGTTATCAGACTCAATGCAATCACCATTGTTTCCGATATACTTGTTGTTTATGTCTTCGCTTGTAATAGGAAAATCACCAAATCTATCTGAACTCCATTTACGCAAAGCGTCCTCGTCTTTTATCCAATTTACAATACTATCCGCATCGCAGGTTTTATACTGTCTTAATCTTAATGCCATTTACTCTTCTCCTTAACATATTGGAATTAGCCGTTCTTAAATAGGAACTCTAAATGCTAAAACTATTTATTTTAATTTCCATGAACGAAGTTCTTCATACGGTACAGCTCTTGCCAACACAATTTTTTCAGCAGTTGCTCCAAAAGCGTTAAACTTTTCCTGTACTATAGGAAACGCATCTTTTAATGCCTCTGGAGTTAGCTTTACGGCAATCGCTGCATGAGGAACCCACTGATATGGCAGATAGTTCCCTCTGTTACCAACATCAGCATATTTTAATAATCTTTCATTTACAGTCTTGCAGGTGCTATATAAAAACTCATTCATTACTGGACCAAGATAGATTACAAGCGGATTAAACACACCGATATTTGCAAACCAAATATAGTCTTTCTTCATTGTTTCGACAATGCTTTCCATTTCAGAGAGCAACGCTTCTTCATTATTGCTTACAAGCGCAGAGACAGTTACATGAGGCGGAATCTTGGACTGTTTCATATAATTACACCCTGTTACCTTTGCAACTTCATCAATAAGCTCCTGAATTTTATTTTCGGTTTCTTTATCAAATTCTAATGTTATCGCATAATCAATCATATTAATCTCCTCATTTTTAGATTTGACTCGCCATTTTGCGTGGCACTTGCAAACTCAAACTTATAAACTTCTTATTCAAAATAATCTGTCCCAAATTCTTCTAATAAATCTCTAACAGCAGCAACTCCTACTGGAATTTCTCTGTTGCTTCATTTTACCCATATGGCATTTATTCCAACAGACGAAGCCCACAAAATATCACTGCTTAAAGAATCTCCCCCTTTCATTTTGGGCATATACAAAAAAACTTAGCTGTAATGTCCAAAGCGCTGCTATATCATTGGCAAAATGAATAGATTTCTAAGTAAATTGGACATATAGAAAAGAATTTTGCTCCTATGTCCAAAAAAACGTTAAATCCTGGACGTACAGACTATATTTTTTTGTATATGTCCAAAATGCCCCTAAAGTCCATCTAATCTAGTCAAAATCCGTGTCTTTTTGGACATTTCACAACATTTTTTCTCTATATGTCCAAAACAAGTATCCTTTGCCACCCCAAAGCACAATTCACCACCAATTACAACAAAAGCACCTTCTGACAATCCTGTCAGTTAGTGCTTTTACTTCCTTAAAACGCAATTATTCAGTACCTTCATAATTACGATTCGCAAACCCATTTGAAATCAGCTTCGCTGATGGGGTTTGCTCACTCCCATATCATGTTCTTACGGTCTCAGCAGCAAGTGCTTCGACCTGTCCTGATTAGTTCCTTAAAATTTTCTTATTTCTATCGAATCATCATCCGGCGTATTCTCTACTTTTTTGATTATGACATCATATCCAAAGCTGTCATTTACCTGAACATGAACCTGTTCGCCTTCTCTATGTCCAACTAATGCTTTACCTATTGGTGATTCAATACTAATTAATCCCTTTAATGGATTATTTCTCACAGTTGTAACAAGTCGATATGTTTCTGTTGTACCATCTTCGACGAATTCTACTTCAACTGTCTTATTCAGACCAATCTCATCCTCTTTTGCATCATCTTCAATGATTTCAGCCGTTTTAATCATTCGTTCCAGATAACGGATACGGCTTTCATTCTGATTCTTATACTTCTTTGCCGCATAATACTCAAAGTTCTCGCTCAAATCTCCCTGCGCTCTAGCTTCTTTGACCTGCTCCAAAGCTTCCTTTCTGATGACGAGCTTACGATGTTCGATTTCTTCTTCCATCTTCTTGATGTCATTTCGTGTCAATCTATCATTCATTCTAGTATTCACACCTTCCTATAACATGCGATTGAAATTCGCTTTTTATTCATAAACTCCTTTGATTTTCACTGCTCCATCCAGCCAGACACGCTTACAGCAGGTACAGGAAAAATCCTTCGCCTGAGCATTAAATACCATAACATATCCTCCGCAAACCGGACAAGTTGCTACATACTCTACCATTTGTTCCAAAGACATCTGATTCTGCATAACGATTACCCCGCCTTTCTGTATCTGTTATAGATACGTCTGCTGAAAAGAAAACCAGCTATTTTAAATCATTGTTATCTTACTTGTTGCAAGCCTTACTCTTATGAATTGCATATAATGGCAGTGCTACGAATACCATACCGCCAAGAATATTACCAATGGTTACAGGAATCTGATTAGAAATAAATCCACCAACATTTAAGCTTGCTGCAATCTGATCTGCTGTAATTCCATACAATTCTTCTGCCTTTGCAACATAATTCTCGTTGCAGGATGCAATGATACCAGCCGGAATATAGAACATATTGGCAACACAGTGCTCCCAACCGCCAATAACGAATGCCCAGATTGGGAAGAAGATTGCCCATACTTTACCTGCAATATCCTTTGCAGATGTTGCCATAAGTACAGCAATACATACTAATATATTACAAAGAATACCGGAACATACTGCTTTAAAAGGTGTAATTGTACACTTTGCCAATGCAACTTTAATCGTAAAAGCACCAAGCGCACCATTTGTATAATCAAGTAAGCCACTAAAATATACTAATGTAACAATAATTAACGCACCAACAAGATTGCTAAGCCATACAACTACTAATGTCTTAATCATCTTTAATGCGCTGAATCTCTTATCTACTACACCAGCAATCATCAGACAGTCACCTGTAAAAAGCTCTCCGCCAACGAATACGATCATCATAAGTCCTACCGGGAAGATGGTTCCTGCTAATGCTTTTGCAAGTCCCTGATTGGAGATGTTGTGAATGGCTGCATTACTGGATGCACCACCAAAAGCGATAAATGCGCCTGCCATGATTCCAAGCAGAATACACTTTAATAATGGTAATGCTGCTTTTGTCTCTCCTGCTTTCATATTTGCTTCCAACACCTGTGCCGGTGTATTAAAATTGTTCTCCATGATATGTCTCCTTTTTGTAATTATTCAGTACCTTTTACAATGAAAAATCCATCCTAAATTTGCTTCGGCTGCATTGCCGTGCAAATAGGATTTTTCACTTCTGAATAGCTACCCTTTTTCTTTTATGCATTGTAACACATTATTTTTTATTATACATGATTCAATATACTTTGGAAATAGGTGTACATAAAAAAATGCACCCCAATTACTATGAGATGCATTTCCTTTATGTGCATAAATTTCTATTTATTATTTATGTTGGTATACTGCCTCTTTGCTGCAAGTCTTGCCATAGCTCTTGCTATGTTTGCCTGTGACATATGGTATTCCTGAACACTCTGCTTCTGACGCATTGCCTCCTGCGCACGCTCTAATGCCTCTCTGGCTCTGCGCTCATCAATTTCTTCCGGTTTTTCAGCAAAATCAACAAGAACAGATACTCGGTTATAAGCAACCTGTACGTGTCCGATTCCCGTAACTGCCTCAATCCACTCTCCGTCTTCCTTCTGTATCCGAAGCGGTCCTTCCACAAGAGCAAGAACAGAATTTTCATGGTGCGCCATAATACCAATGGAGCCATCCGCCGCGCTGACAATAACCTGTCTGCACTTTCCGCTAAAGAATATTTTATCAATTGTAATGACCTTTAACTCAAAAGTATTCATACACCATTACCCCATTTTCTTTGCATTTTCAATGACATCCTCTATGGTTCCCACATTAAAGAATGCAGCTTCCGGATATTCGTCCATCTCACCATTGATAATTGCCTTGAAACCGCGGATTGTCTCCTTTAAAGGCACATATTTTCCCGGAATTCCGGTAAAGTTCTCTGCAACATGGAATGGCTGAGATAAGAACTTCTGTACCTTTCTTGCTCGATATACGGTAGTCTTATCTTCTTCTGATAATTCTTCCATACCTAAAATAGCAATGATATCCTGTAATTCAGAATATTTCTGGAGAATTGCCTGTACAGCACGCGCTGTATTGTAATGTTCTTCTCCTACTACATCTGCTTCCAGAATTCGCGAGGTTGACTCCAACGGATCAACCGCCGGATAAATACCCTGTTCTACAATCTTTCTGGACAAAACAGTTGTTGCATCCAAATGTGCAAAGGTAGTTGCAGGCGCCGGGTCAGTCAAGTCATCTGCCGGCACATAAACTGCCTGTACCGATGTTACAGAACCCTTTTTGGTAGAAGCGATTCTCTCCTGAAGCTCACCAACCTCTGTTGCAAGTGTAGGCTGATAACCTACCGCAGAAGGCATACGTCCTAGCAACGCAGAAACCTCACTACCAGCCTGAACGAAACGGAAAATATTATCAATGAATAAAAGCACATCCTGATGCTCTACATCTCTAAAATATTCTGCCATGGTAAGTCCTGTTTCCGCAACTCGCATACGTGCTCCGGGTGGCTCATTCATCTGACCAAATACCAGTGCTGTCTTCTCAATAACACCGGATTCTTTCATTTCATTCCATAAGTCATTACCTTCTCTGGAACGCTCTCCTACACCGGTAAAAATGGAATAGCCGCCGTGCTCGGTTGCAATATTGGTAATCAGTTCCTGAATCAATACCGTCTTACCTACACCGGCACCACCAAACAGACCAATCTTACCGCCCTTAGCATAAGGAGCAAGAAGGTCAATTACCTTAATACCTGTTTCGAGTATTTCAACAGCAGGGCTCTGCTCTTCAAAAGCAGGTGGTTCTCTGTGAATTACCCATTTTTCTTCATTTTCCAGACTTTCACCAGAGTCCAGTGTCTGTCCGGTTACATTAAACAATCTGCCTAATGTCTTCTTACCAACAGGAACCTTGATACCGCTTCCTGTTGCAGTTACTTCCATATCTCGATAAAGCCCGTCACTAGAGGTCAGCATAATACAACGCACTACATTTTTACCAATATGCTGTGCAACTTCCATAACACATTTTTTACCATTGTTGTCGACTTCCAATGCGTCCTTGATATAGGGAAGATCTGAGCTTTCAAATTCAACGTCTACTACAGGTCCTAAAACCTGTACGATTTTACCCTTCTTCATCAACTTTCTTCTTCCTTTTCTGCGCCTTTGCACCTGCAATTACCTCTGTAATTTCCTGTGTAATCGCCGCCTGGCGCACTCTATTATACTCTACCGACAAACTCTTAAGCATATCTGTCGCATTTCCTGTTGCAGCATCCATTGCCATCATTCTGTCATTCTGCTCACAAGCATAGGACTTTACTAAAGCACCGTAAATATATCCTGTTACATAGTTTGGCACAATGGCATTCATAACATCATTTGGCGATGGCAGATATCTTGTCGTATCAGATACCATAATCTTATTTCCAGCATTCTGGCTATAATATGATTTCGATAACGGTAACAGCTTCTTCATCTTCGCTTCGCTTTCGACACCGTTAATGTCTCTGGTATACACGATATAGACCTCATCCAGCTTCTCTTCGTTATATCTTACAAGAATTTCCTCCGTAATCACTCTGGCTCTGTGAATGGATGGATTCTGTGCTGTATATTGAAAATGACGATGGATTTTATAACCTTTTTTTTCAAAGTAATGTCTTCCTATCTGCCCAACAATAAACAGTTCTCCTTTCGGATTCTTATCCAGTTCATTCTGTACCATTTTTATTACATTCTGATTATATGCTCCGGCAAGACCTTTATCGGCTGTAACAACAATATAGCCGACTCTTTTCTGATCGTCTGCCTTGTCGTGCCCAAAATATGGATTCTCAATATCCGGTGCATGACGAATAATTCTTGCAATAGAACTTTGAATTGCATAAAAGTGTTCCGCAGAATCTTCCATGGTCTTCTTCGCCTTTTTCAGCTTCGATGAGGAAATCATATACATAGCTTTGGTAATCTTCATGGTATCCTGAATGCTGTGCATTCTGTTTTGAATTTCCTTCGCATTTGCCATAGTTCTATGCCTTTCTACTGATTAAGATATGATTTACGCATCTCTTTCACAGTCTTTAGAATTTCTTCTACCAGCTCATCTGTTAATACTTTCTGTCCTTCCAGTTCACGAATGATTTCACTGTTGTTATCCTTGACATACTGCAGCATATCCATCTGGAACTGCTTCAACTCATTCTGTGGTATTCCCATAAAAAGCTTATTGTTAGCGGCACACAGGGTAATAACCTGCTCTGACATAGAAAGTGGTCTGCCAAGTGGCTGCTTTAAGATTTCCATCAAGCCCTTACCATATTCCAACTGCTGCTTTGTTGCATCATCCAGATCAGAACTAAACTGTGTAAAGACTTCCATCTCTCGAAACTGTGCCAAATCAATACGAACACTTCTTGCTGCCTTTTTCATTGCCTTAGTCTGAGCCGCACCACCTACTCGCGATACTGAAAGACCTACGTTAACAGCCGGTCTCTGACCCGCATTGAACAAAGAGCTTTCCAGATATATCTGACCATCTGTGATAGAGATAACGTTGGTCGGAATATAAGCTGATACGTCACCTGCCTGTGTTTCAATAATAGGAAGGGCTGTAATGGAACCGCCCCCTGCTTCCTGTGTGATTCTGGATGAACGCTCTAACAATCTGGAATGCAGATAGAATACGTCACCCGGATAAGCTTCACGTCCCGGAGAACGCTCTAACAACAGGGAAAGTGCTCTGTAAGCAACGGCATGCTTGGATAAATCATCATATACAATCAATACATCCTTACCCTGATACATGAAATACTCTGCAAGAGAAGTTCCCGAATAAGGTGCGATATACTGCAAGGATGCAGGATCACTGGCTGTTGCAGAAACAACAATGGTATATGGGAGCGCATCATTTACTTCCAATGTATGTACGAGCTTTGCAACTGTTGATGCTTTCTGACCAATTCCTACATAGATACAGACTACATCCTTACCTTTCTGGTTGATAATGGCATCCATTGCGATGCTGGTCTTACCTGTCTGACGGTCACCGATAATCAATTCTCGCTGACCACGACCAATTGGGAACATGGAGTCAATCGCAAGAATTCCGGTTTCCATAGGAACGGTAACAGACTTTCTGTCAACAATACTTGGTGCTTCATTTTCAATTGCTCTGTAATCCGTTGCTGCAATCTCGCCTTTTCCATCAATCGGAGCACCGAGTGCATCCACAACTCTTCCAAGGAATGCTTCACCAACGGAAATACCTGCTCTTCTTCCGCTTCGGATAACCTTTGTACCCTCTCTGATTCCAGTTTCGCGACCAAAAAGAATACATCCTATCTCATTCTTACGGATATCCTGTACCATACCCTTTACGCCGGTATCGAAGATAACGATTTCACCATACATTGCATGGTCAATTCCCTGAATAGTAACAATTCCATCACCAATCCAGGTTACCATACCAACCTCATGCTTGCTGGTGTCAAAAGCAGATTCTTCAATTTCTGTTTTCAGAATCGTAATGATATCACTTGTCTCTTCTACTGCCTTGGCATGTTCCTTCATGTTCTGCTTGATCTGCTGTAATCTTCCACGCATACTCCAGTCATATTCTTCATTGCCTGCATGAATAATGAAGCCACCGAGAAGATTTTTATCCTCTTTTAAGGTTACATCCAGATTATCTGCATTACATTTTTCCTTTAAGAAATCCTTGATTTTATTTAATTGTTCGTCTGTTGGTGGAACAACATAGCAAATCTCCACCCTAAGGTTTGGAACTGCTTCTACCTTACGCTGTTCTTCATAGAATGCTTCCAAAACCTGTGAAAATAAAGCAAAATCATGATAATCACACAATAACTTTAAGAAATCTCTGATATTTACCGGGAAAATCATATCAATCATATGATGCTTTTTCTCAAGCTCAATCGTAGGATTCTCAAAATCTGTTGTAATCTGTGGCAATGCCGCTAATATTTCAGCTGTCCGTTTTGCATCTTCTACTGATACAGACAGCTTCTTCATTTCTTTTGCATAATCAATTACTGTCTGTGTCATTTTGTTTCACCCATTTCTGCTAAAAATTCATCATAGAGCTTCTGGCTGTTTTCAACGGTTACTTTCTCACCAACAACCTTAGTTGCTGCTGCCACAACCAGACTCTCAATTTCATTTTCCATGCTACGTAAGGACTTTGCCTTTTCCTCGGCAATCGTTTCTTCTGCTTTCTGCATCTTTCTTGCAATATCTTCATCCGCAGACTTTACGATACGATCATACTCTGCTCTGGCTTTTTCCTTTGCCTCTTGTACGATTTTAGCTGAATCAGCCTTTGCATTTTCAAGAGATGCCTCATATTCCTTCTTTAACTCATCAGCCTGTTTTTTGGTTTCCTCTGCTTCATCAAACTGCTTTTTGATCGCTTCTTCTCTCTGAGCGATAATATTATTAACCGGCTTGAATAAAAACTTCTTCATAAGGAAATAAAGAACCAGCAAATTGATGATGGTAAAGACCAGATTAATATCTAATCTAAGCATATATTTCCTCCTGTTTATTTCAACATAATGATAATTAAGATAGCAATTACGAAACCATAAATAGCAGTTGCCTCTGCAAGCGCACAACCTAGTAATAACAGCTTGGAAATCTTACCTTCTGCCTCCGGCTGTCTTGCAACTGCCTCTGTTGCCTTACCTGTTGCAATACCGATACCAATACCTGCTCCTAAACCTGTTAAAACTGCAATACCTGCGCCAATAGCTATAATAGTGCCCATAATCATATTCTCCTTTTTTTCGTTATTCTACTGCTTCTTTAATGAATAGTGATGTTAAAAATACAAATACATATGCCTGAAGCAATCCGTCAAATACATCAAAATACAAACTGAACGGAATTGGTAAAAATGCCGGCATAATAATCTTGAGTAATTCCATAACTACAAATGCACCAAGGACATTACCAAACAATCGCATACATAAGGATAGCGGTCTGATAAAGATTTCCAATATATTGATTGGTGTAATAATCGCAACCGGCTCCGTAAAGCTCTTTACCCATTTTTTTACGCCCTTTGCATGGATTCCGGAATACTCAATCAGCACGATACTCATCAAAGCCAATGCTGCTGTAACATTCATGTCCTTTGTTGGCGGCTTCATGCCGAATAATCCGATGACGTTAGAGAAACCTATGTATACAATAACGGTTACCAGATAAGGAACATACTGCTTTCCTTCTTCTCCAATAAAACCTTTTACCAGATTTTGAAGCCAGGTAACGCAATATTCTACGATAACTTGTCTTCTGCTTGGATTCTCAACCTTAAGATTTCTCGTCATGCATATCGAAAGAATCAACAGGACAGCCATGATAACCCATGTAATAACAACCGACTCAGCGATTGGAATTCCGCCAAAAATGGGAATGGTAAATGCCGTCTCACAATTCAATTCTTCCATCAATTCATTTGCAAGTTCTTCCATCTTCCACTCATCTCCTTTCCTCAAAAATCGGAGTATAACAGCTCCACAAGCGAATTTTTATGTGACAATTTCATTAAAATTGCACATAAAAGGAGGGCAACTAAGTGTTACCCCCCTGTAAACGCCTTCTATAAATATGATAACTCTAAATTATCACTCATTCAAGCTAAGATTTAACTAAGATTTCATCTTTTTTCGACAAATTCTTACAAAAAATTAATAAAGTATAATGAAATCAGTGTAATCAACACCTGGCATAGCGATGGTACCATCTTCACCAATGATACAGGTTGTCATCAACTCTACCTGATTATTTTCCAGATTTCTATGGAAAATAAATGCTGTCTTACCTGCATTTTCTGTTCCAAGGTTGAATGCAAATGCAAGCTTAGCGCCATAGATTGCTTTCTTTCGTGGATCTAATACAAGTGATTTGAAATTCTGTCCGAAATCCTTATCATCTGATACAAGAATGTTCAAATCAAGGTCTCCTGTAACTTCTGCCAAGGTGCTATTTGTGAATACAACTACAATGTCTTTTCCATAATGGAATCTGAAATCAGCACCACTTTCTACCATGCTCTTTACTTCTTCTGCCGGAATAGTCTTTACGGTGTTCTCTTCTATTATAATATCAACAACCAGCGACTGTGTATTTACTGCATCTTCTACACTTCCTGTAAGAGGAACACGATTTGCTTCTGCTTCCTTTACTGCTTCCCTGATTACATTTTTCCAGCCGGATACGATAGTTCCATCCATCTTTGTATATGTTGGCTGTAATACAACCTTTGCAGGTGCAGTAGTTGTATTGCTTTCCTTAGAGCTTCTTGTACTCTTTGAGGTATTATGCTTAACCTCAACGGTTGTCTCAGGATTTACCTCTGGCATTTCTGGTTTTACTTCTGGCTCTTCCGGCTTCACTTCCGGCTTTACTTCTGGAACCTTGGTTTCACCAGCCTTTAAGATTACGGTACCACCATCTGCTGCTGATGGAATGGTAATGGTTACTGCGCCATTCTCATCTGTTGTATAAGTTGTTCCATTATATAAATCAGTATATGTTGTTTTTGCATTCAATGTAACTACAACATCTTTTGCTTCTGTCTGGTTGATATTGAAGCCTACATACAATGCTGCTCCTGCATAATTTCTGCTTACAACCAATACGCCGTTGCTATCATCAACGGTAACAGTACTTCTTCCGCCCTTAGCAAATACATCTGTGTATTCATTTCTGATATCCAAGAGCTTCTGATAATGTACTAACATATCATTATCATCATTTGCAGATGCCCAATCCATGTCATAACGGTTTGTCTGATATGGCCAGTTGTTTGCACCTGTCTGTCCTAATTCTTCACCGTAGTAGATAACCGGCTGTCCTTTTGCAGTAATCTGGAATGTTGCTGCTACCTTCATAAGGTCATAAGCCTTATCTTCGCTGAACTTGCCGCTTTCATTCATCATGCGGTACATCAGACCGTCTTCATCATGACTGCTTAAGAAGCTTCCTACGGTTGCAGTATTGTTGATTCCTGCATTACGTCCTTCCATAAAGCTTTCTACACCTGAAAGATTACCATTTACGAAGGATAATGCCTGATCGTTAAAGTCAAAGTCTAAGATAGAATCCATCTGACCGGTTCCAAGCTGTCCTGCATTTGTCGCATAACCGCTTCCTGCATATTCACCGATCATCTTGAAATCAGGATCAATGTAAGTAATTGCATTCTTGAATGCCTTCCATGTTGTATCATCAACATGCTTAACGGTATCTACACGGAAGTAATCAATATCATAATTGCTTACCCATGATGTCTGCCATGCAATCAACATATTTCTTACATCTTCATCTTCTGTTACAAAGTCAGGAAGTGAAGAAAGTGCATCCTTCTTGTCATCACCCTTAACGGTTGTTGTCTTGTCACGAAGCATATTCTTACCTGGAATATAAGTATCATTGTATGCGTCTTCCACACCGTATCCAGCGTGATTTAATACAACGTCCACCATAAGCTTCATTCCACGTGCATGCATTGCATCAATTAATGCACTGAATTCTGCTTCTGTTCCAAGATGCTGATTGAGCTGTGTGAAATCACTTGCCCAATATCCATGATAACCGGAATTATACTGATTGGTATATCCATCACATGTAAAGATATCCTCAATATTTTCTACAATTGGTGTAATCCAAACGGTATTAACACCTAACTCCTGTAAGTAATCAAGCTTTGCTTCTAATCCTGCAAAGTCACCACCATGATACATAGAACCCTGTGTTGTATCATAAGAACCTGTTCCATATGCATCATTATTGCTGCTGTTTCCATCAAAGAATCTGTCTGTTACTGCAAAGTAGATAACTGCTTCATCCCAGTCAAAGTCATTGCTGTTATCTCTTGAAACAACTGTAACGGTTGCTGTTGTTGTATAAAGGTTTCCATACTGATCCTTAACAGTAACCGGAATTTCCTTCTTACCTGTTGCAATATTTTCATTTACAGCAATGGTTCCTTCCATTAATGCTGGATCAATGGCAAACTTGCTGCTCTGTCCTAATGCACTTAAATCTGCATAAGCTTCTACTACTTCAATTTCATCTGTGTCATTTCCAAGTGCTAACTTAAGAACTGCATTATCATTGTAATCCATTGTTTCTAAAGATACACTTGCTGTTAATTCTGCATCAAATGCGACATACTTATAGGTAGAATATGTTACACCCTCAACTTCTACTGTTGCGTCATTAAACTTGTCGATAACAAGATTTCCATCTACGTTATAACCATAATAGTGATCGCCAGCTTCTAATTTTCCTGTATAGAAATATCTTTCATTCTGGGCATCATATGTCATTTCATATTCTGTTCCATCCCATACAAGCTTGATCTTTCCTTCTAAAGATGCTTCCTCATACTTCTCATATAAAGCATCATCTCTATAATAGAATGTAATCTCATCTGCTGTTACATCTGTTTCATAGCCAATGTTATATGGTAAGTTACCAGTAACGCCTTCACCCTGTTCAAAGCTTGCCTTTACAACTCTCTGATCCAGTGGAATTGCAACGGTATGATCACCGCCATCCTTCTCTGCCCATGCATTTCCATCTTCACTTCTTCTCATACAGAAAGAAATGCTTTCCTTGGTATCTACAACAGGAATCAGTGCAACCATCTTTCCTGCGATTTCCTTGAAATCAACAGTTACTTCACTACCATAGCCTGTATTCCAGCTATAGATATTCCAACCAGTATAATCATTTGCTGGTCTGTTATATTCTACGATTACATATCTGTATTCTTTTTCTACGGCATCCGGAATACTTGTATAAGCAGTCGTATCTCCATTCATAAGATATAATGTTACATTCTTCTGCGCTTCTGTATTATCAAATGACTTATCTACATCCTGCCAAGACCAGTCATCATGTGCTCTTGGAATCATATAGAGGCCATCAAATGGTACTGCTACTTCTGCCTTTAACCAGGTATTTCCATCTTCCAGTTCTTCCTTATCTGTGAAGAAATACTGTGTTCCGTTAACACCATCAGACCAAATCCAAAGAGAAGCACTGCTTACGTCCTGATGATTGTTATCTAAATAATAAATCGTGTATGTATAAACATTTGCCTGAACGTTTACTACTACTTCTGATGAATACTCTCCATAAGAAGCAATTACCTTAAAGGATTCTGCTGTAAAGTTTGAAGGAACTGCAATCTTACCATCTACTACAGTTAATGTACCCTGATACTGTTCTTCTATCGTGTATTCAGGAGTTACATCAGATGCTGTTCCATTTTCATCAAACATTCTTAATGATGTAGGTAATACTACTTCTGATCCAGCTTCTACATCAAGCGTTGTACTTTCAAGACCACTTACTACACATAAGCTGTTTCCGCTGCTCTGTGCTTCGTTTCTGGTATCCATTACCCAGTTGCCACCATCTACTACGAACTTGTATTCATATCTTCCTGGTGCAAGTTCCTGCTCTACAGACCAGAAACCAGTTGTTTCATTATAAGTAAGTTCTGTTGCTGAAGAACTCCATCCGTTCATTTCTCCTGCAAGATTAACGCTGCCTGCAGTTGGCGCAAAGTAGTTAAAGGTTACCTTATTGCCATTTACAACAGGACTCTTTACCGATGCATCATCTTCTGGAAGTTTGCTGATAACGAATGATGCTTCTTTACAATTCACATCTGCTGTCTGGCTTCCATCTACTTCCAATGCATAAGTATAATTACCCTGCTCTGTAATTGTTGCTGATAATAAAGCAGAATGATATGCATCCTGAGTCATGGCAACACTCTTGTATTCTGAATCATCTGCTGTTTTATATAAAAGCTTTACGCTTTCATCACCCTGTGGATAATAGAAAATCGTTACACTTCCATCACTGTTAAAATATGGATTTCTAAGAATTTCAGAATTACCACCGTTTCTTGGATTGGTTGGATCACCTACCCAGTTCTCATTTACTACGATACCGTATTCATAGGATTTCTCCAATGATAAATCAGCAGTAACACTCCAAACGCCTGGTTCTTCCTCTGTCATGTAGAAATACTGATCCCAGCTTGCAGACCAGGAACCCTTCACATAAGCTGAATTAACCTCTTCTCCATCTTCCGGATAATAATGGAAGGTTACCTTTCCATCCGATTCGATTGTCGGACAACTCTTGGTAACGTTTCCAATTTCTGCAGCTAAAGCTACTACCTGCTCTTCAACGACTGTTACTTCTTCTGTGACAGCTTCTGTCATTTCCTCATCCGTCGTTACTTCTTCTGAGTTTTCTTCTTCTGATACTTCTTCCGATACTACTTCTTCAGAAGTCTCTTCAGAACTTTCCTCAACAGAAGACTCTTCAACCGTAGTCTCTTCCTCAGAAGTCTCTTCTTCTACTACTTCTTTTTCTTCTGATTTAGCTTCCTGTGTTTCTTCTGCCTCTTCAGTGTCAGACTTCTGTTCATCAGAACCCTTGGTTTCTTCCTTTGCTTCCGACTGTTGTTCCTCTGTCACTTGAGTATTCTCTTCCATGTTCTCTTCTGCCTGTGCAGAAATAGGACAAGCTGAAAATGCCAATGCAGCGGAAAGAATCCATGCTGTAGTCCTGCTGGCAAGACCTTTTTGGTTAACTCTTTTCATGTTAATCCTCCTTATATATTGCTTTCCTCCCTAAACCGGATTCCTCCAATCCGGTCATCACGAAAAATTTCGTTTTTTTTCGTAATTCCATTATATGCCATGATTTCATTTTGTTCAATCTGTATATTTTTCGAATAGTTCACAATATTTTTCTATCCAATTTGTGCTTTTTGGAGAATTTCCGTTTCAGACTTGCAAACATCATCAATATCATGTATTCTTAATTTTTAGGTTGCGAAATTATGCGAAATATCTTATGTCATTTGCCTATATCTCCTTTTACGGCAAATGTCAAAGTTTAGAGGAGGACATGACTTGGTAACGATTAAAGACATTGCAAGCAAACTTGGAATTGCTCCAAGCACTGTATCAAAAGGCTTAAATGATGCAAACGATATTAGTCCTGACTTGAAAAAGCTAGTACTTGATACTGCTATTGAAATGGGATATGTTACAAAGAAAATGAAAAAAGAAACCAGAAAACGTCTCTGTATCTTCATTGAGAATATGCTTTATGAAAAACCTGAGGATTTCGGTTTTGATATTCTTCTGGGATTTAAACAGGCCGCTATCCGTGATAATTGGGAAGTACATATCGTTCCCATGACACCGGTTCTACAAATAAAAGAACCTTATGACAGATATATGGTTCGAAACCAATACCACGGTGGCTTTCTGGTCGGTTTTGCCTTAAAAGATCCCTGGATGAGACAACTTGAGAATACAACCATTCCTACGGTTTTATTCGATAACTATATCAAACACAATCCAAACGTTGCTTATATAGGAACGGACAGTTTTGAAGGTATCGACCTTGCTATTGACCATCTACATGAACTCGGTCATACGCATATCGCTTTATTAAATGGTTCGAAAGATTCCATGATTACAGCCAATCGTTATGATGCGTACATCAGCAGTATGCAGAGTCACAATCTTGATATTGACGAGAATCTGATTGCTTATGGCTACTATGTTGAGGAAAGTGCCAAATATCATGTTACTGACTTGATCAATCACGGTGCTACTGCGATTATATGTGGTAACGACCTTCTGGCTATCGGTGCCATAAAAGAATGTCAGAAGCTGCATATTCGAATTCCTGAAGATGTCAGCATCATCGGATACGATAATCTGCCATCTGCTTCCACAACGAATCCAGGGCTTACCACCATCAACCAGGACAGACTGGATCTCGGTAAGAATTCCTACGCTGCTTTGTATTGGTTGATTGATAAAGTTCCTATCTCTCGTTCCTTACTGCGGCCAACGCTTGTGGTTCGTGAATCAACCGGTTCTGCTCCACTTATGAAAAACAAGAAACTTCTCTTAGAGGAAGATGTTTTGGTATAATCAAAATAGGTTGTGAAAAAGCACTCTGCGCGAAAGCAGTTCCCAGCTAATAATCGAGATAGATATCTTGGATG
>CAYUKO010000052.1:0-23763 GCA_964445375.1 uncultured Roseburia sp. | reverse complement strand
GGTCATATACATATATGATATAGGGCGTAACTTAATAAAAATGCAATGCAGAGTAGACTACGGAGCGTTAAGTGCCAGGTGAACAGGGAGTTGTCATCCGGACGAAAAGATATTATCTTGCGGTTCCGCGGTCGCATCCCGCTGCTACATCCTAGATCGAACCTCCGATGTAGTAAAAGGAAAATACTGCAAAGGAGGTAATTTTATGTCACAATTAAAAAATGTAAAAACACTAACACTATCCGGCATGTTCATTGCCCTGTCCGTAATTCTCGGATTCTTAAACCTGCCAATTAACCAATTTATCGAGATTCGCTTCGGTTCTCTTATGCTTGCCGTTTCCGGCATGCTCTTAGGCCCCGGCATTTCTTCCGTTATTGGCGCACTTTCTGACATTATCGCTTTCATAGTAAAACCAACTGGTCCGTTTTTTCCTGGTTTTACGATAAGTGCTGCCGTTTCCGGTATTATTTTTGGTTTCCTGTTACACAAAAAAGAGATTACCATCTGGCGTATCTTTTTCGCAGAATGTATTCATACCCTTATTGTTGGCTTTATCTTAAACAGCCTATGGCTTTCTATCCTTTATGGCAATGGCTTTATCGCAGTCGTAAGCTCTCGAGCTTTAAAGGAAATCATTATGCTTCCAGTGAATACCATTTTGCTTACTCTCATTATTAAATCAACCAGTAAAGTTTTTAACAGAAAGGTTCTTGCATAATGAACTATAACGAATTTCTCGATTATCTTGCCAAGATGCCTTCTTTTTCTCCTAATAATGTAGAAAAGGGCAAGGATCCATTTAACCTCGATAACATTTCGCTGCTCCTTTCCTACCTTGGAAATCCACAGGAGCATTTGAAATACATTCATATTGCCGGAACCAATGGAAAAGGCTCCACCTCTGCTTTTTTGAATCAGATTTTAATAGAAAGCGGTTATAAGGTTGGAGTCTTTACTTCACCTTTTGTAGAACGCTTCACCGAGCAGATTCGTATCAACAATTGCGAAATTCCAAAGGAATCCCTTGCTAAACTTGCTACAAAGGTATGTGCAATAACGGAACAAATGCGTCAGCATGGCGATGCTCTACCATCTGAGTTCGAAGTAATATGTTCCATTTCCTTTCTCTATTTTCTACAGGAGAACTGTGATATCGTCATATTAGAAACTGGACTTGGCGGAAGACTGGATGCCACGAACGTTATACCTGCCCCGCTTTTTGCCATCATTACGTCAATAAGCCTTGATCATACGCAGGTTCTTGGTGATACCTTAGAAAAAATCGCATTAGAAAAGGCAGGCATTATCAAATCTGGTTGTGAGGTTTTACTCTATCCGCAAAATAAAGAAGTGGAAAATGTATTCTATAACGTTTGTTCCAACCAGAATGTACCTTTGCATATAGCCACATTGCCTGAATGCGCTACAGCCTATGACTTAGCCGGACAGACTTTTGATTTATCTTCTGATTCCAAGCACTGGCACTTTGATGGACTTCATATTTCATTGCTTGGACATTATCAAATCAAGAATGCATCCATGGCTGTAAATGCGGCGCTTTTGCTTCGTCAAAAAGGCTATTCCATTTCCGACAAAAATATCCGACTTGGATTAGAACACGCGAAGTGGATTGGGCGTTTTGAACTAATGAACACAAATCCTTTTATCGTAATTGACGGCAGCCACAATGAAGATGGCGTAGCTATGTTATGCGAGAGCCTGAACCGCTATTTCCCTAAGCAAAAAATAATTTTTATTACCGGCGTTCTTGCTGATAAAGCTTACGATAAGATGATGTTATCGGTTCTTCCTCTTGCGAAAAAGTTCCTAACCATTACACCACCATCACCACGTGCACTTGACGCAAGAGATTTAGCTTCCTTCTTACGTTCTCATAATGCGAATGCTACGCCTTATGAAACAATTCAAGACGCAATTCAGGAGGCACTTGAAGAAGCCGCATCCGATGATGTGATTTGTATTTTTGGTTCTTTGTATTTTCTTGGTGACGTCCGAAACATATTGCTATCAAAAAACAAAACAAGGTGCCGTTAACAGCACCTTGTTTTTTGCTTATTATTTTGTATCAATCAATACTTTTTTTCCTTCAAGGGCAAATCCAAGTCATTCATGACATCAACAGCCTTCAGCTGCACTGCCTTCGGTACTCCGAAACTCCTAGAAACAGTTGAAACACTTCTTGGTCTTATCCACTACTTTGAAAACTGTATTCACAATAAAACTAAACCTCTTATCTAATGAGCGATATAGATATTGCCCGCCATAGGATTCTCAAACCTATATCCCCTCCTCAAATCATACAAATAGCAATCTCCGGCTATCTTACGCGTTGCCACATGACGCATACCTAAATGACAATATTTATCCAGCTTGTTCTTTGCATCTGTATCCAGTATGCATGGTACTTTGTAAGCATCTGCCTTTTCATAAGCAATATCCATAAGCCTTCTCATATAGCCCTGTCCCTGATATTCCTTTCGTACCACCAGCATTTCCACCTTGAGAAAGTCTTTCTTTTCCTTTTTAAATTTATCATCCAAAGCAATGCCACCTGCCTGAATTGTTTTAAAAAACTGTATGGTATTTCTAAAGCCTCCAAGGGCTTTTATCATATCCTTCATCATCACAATAGCAGGCCCAAATTTTATTTTCTCCCACTTGGAGCCACACAACATGATATATCCCTCGCCTCGTTCACTGGTTGAATAAACTGTACCGCTCTTAACACCAGCTACAAAAATTGCTCTCATATACCGAAACATCATCTCTCTGTCTGTTATGTATTTTGCAATTCCTTTCTCGTTGTCACCATATTCATGGTCATAGAAGGAATCCCCAATCGCTCTGCATATATTGTCTATCTGTTCCTTTGTTAAATTCTTGATTTGTACTGCCATATTCAATCCTCCATCTACTTATAATTTATCTCCCTTATCCACTCTAACGTCATCTGAAACGCAACGCCTAATTCCTGCATCATTGCTTTTTTATCATCCATGTGTTTGTTTTTCTTAGTTAGTAGTTCCTAACCAATTATATATTTCTCCTAACCCTACGTCAATCTCAAAATACAAAAGAACCATGACCGACTTCTTGTCCTGTCATGGTTTCTTCCTGAATCCATCTTAAATACAAAATGCAGCATATAATGGTACTATTTTTTTATAAAATACTTTACAGCAAAAATGGCAGTCAATGTTCCCCAAAAGCACATTAATAGAATCCAGACTCCATATACGTCACTGGCTACCCTTACAGAATCTCCTTCTGTATAGTCTTTCTTATAATATATAGTAACGCTATCTCCTGCTTTATATTTTTCTTCCTTTAACGTATTTATTTCCTTGTCTTCCATAATTGTGACATGTTCTTTTCCATTTTTGTCGGTAAATACGCAATGATAACCATATACATAATAGGTATATTGTGTTTTCCCATATTTCCCTTTGGCATAATCGTTTTTCTTAGTACAACCTAAGAAACCCGTAATGGTAGCTTTGGCTTTCTCATTTACAACTTGTGTTTCCGCAACAAAGAGCCCTGACATCAATATCATACATATCAATGTAATAATGGCATAATGTTTATATTTTACTGACCCTTTTATCATTCCATTTTGCTTTCTTTTATCGTATTTCAATGACTTTGTATCCTGCCTTTTCAATGACTTCGCGAATCTTTTCATCGCTGATATCCTGTGCTAAAGACACAACCGCCATTTTCTTCTTGAGATTTACCTTTGCAGCCGCACCATCAAGATCATTGATGCTCTTCTCAACACGATTCTTACAATGGTCACAGGTCATCCCTTCAATAATAACAGTCTTCTGTGCAATGACATTCTTTAACTTCTTTCTTTGCTTTTTGACTGGCGTACTTCCACCACCACAGCATCCACCTTCGCCTTTAAAGTGTTTCATGCTGGAACGAATTCCGTAAAGTACTAAAATGACAAGTATACCAATAATAATGATATTTTCCATGTTTCTGCTCCTAATCTGTTGTTTTATATAGTTAGTTTATACTAATTTCATATTACACCAGTATCGAAAGGAAAGTCAACATGGCTGTCGTTTTATATGTTCCTAGTGAAAATCTTAGAAAAATGGCAAATTTTTTCTCGTAAATGCGTGAATAATCCAATGCGCCACTTTCAGATTCCCTGCAATGACCACGATGCCAATAACACTATATACTACTGCTTCTGCTATGTTCAAAGATGCAAGCCGCATACTTTTCCATATCACCCAAATACTGACAGGCAGACAAAGAACACTTGTAAGCAATGCCGGTATATACTTCCTGATTATCAGGCTTTGACCAATATGTACAATCAGATGAATGGTATAAGCCATAAACGCACCAAACCATAATCCGTAAAAAGCAGTCCATCGTGAATGGACACAGATTCCCAAGCACAATATCAGTTCTTCCATAACTGCTGCTGCCATCCCTTCTGTACTATATGGCTTGTATGTGTTACTGATTTTCGGATATCTTTCATCTAGGAACGATTCATTTTTCGTTAACCACAATCCAAATCCGATAATCTCCTCCATATCATGCACCATAAATAAAATCGGAAACATCCATATCAACTCATTCATTTTTTCTCCTCCTCTAAAGTAGACTCTTGTGTCTTTTTTATGTTAGAATGAACTAACATAAAAAACAAGATTCCTGACACAAGTGACACAATTTTCGAAAAAAGTGTCAGAAAGGATACTGATCTATGAACCCTTCCCAAAATCCTAGTGCTATTCGTTCTAAAAACGAAATCACAAATACCCTTTTACAACTAATGAATACCTGTCCATATCAGGAAATAACCGTAAAACAGCTTATTTTAGAATCTCATATTGCCCGTAAAACCTTTTATCGCAACTTTCTTTCTAAAGATGATGTTCTGGATTCCTATATCGACCGCATTATGTACGAATACATCGAATCCCTGTTACAAATACCAAGCTGCAAGCTTTCCCTTATTTTGGATGTAATCTTAGGTTTTTGTACACAGAATCAACATTTTCTTTTTCAGCTTCGGGATAATGATTTGATGCATCTTCTTCTCAAAAAATGGAATACATTTATTCCTATGATGCATAACCAGGTCGTTCGTTCTGACCATCCAATATTTCAAGCCTTTACCCTGGAACAGATTGATTATATTATTGCCTTTAATGTGGGAGCCGTCTGGAATGTTCTTATGAAATGGATTGAACATGATATGCAGGATGCACCTGAGTATGTGAAAAAGACAATACTGGACTATTTGGATAATTTATCCCGTTTTATATGATCATCTTATATTTGTTATCAAAAAAACCAAAAGACTTTTGTCCTCTGGTTCTTTTTTTATTCCTACACCTCAAAACGGCTCATTGTCAAATTTCTATTATGACTGCGTATCGATTAACACCGTTTTTCCTTCAAATGCAAAACCATATTTATATATTTTCTCTGCCGGAAGCCCTCTTTCCAGTATCAAAGCTACTAAATATTTCCGCTGTCATCTGATTCATGTATTCATTCATCGCATCAACATCCTGCATCATCATTGATTTTACGAAATCATTATAATCCTCTGACACCGTACTAAACCATGTATTTACCATATTTTCAAACATGCATCGCACTTCAAAATTAGTCAATGTCACTTCGTATTTCGCCTTTTGTCCCGGTTCCAGCAAATTCAAACGATCATAATCAATGACCTTTAGATAGCCGCTTGCAAGTAACAGACTCCAGATTGCAGCCTCATTGTTATCCAACTGATTATATACAATCTGTTCATCAATCGGGCAACGTAAGTGCTCTCCTCTCATCAACTGTTCAAATGCCTGCTTTACATCTCTTCCACCCTCTCGAAGAAGCTTACCTACTAAACTGTTAGAGCTGGTATTCGCCCAATAAGTCGTATAATTTCCTGTATCCAAAAAGTTCAAAATAGACCATGGATTATAAATATCTGTATGTGAACCAAAAGTAAATCCATCATACCAATACTTCACTTCTTCTTTTTCTGTCTGAAGACTGCATTCCTCTAATGCCTTAAAAACCTCCTGCTGGGTAAAACCAAAAGCTGTTGCATATTCATCAGAGGTTATCGTTACCACTTTCAGATTATTCAAATCAGAAAATATGGACTCTTTACTAACCCTTGTAATTCCCATCATAATCGCTCTTGCCAGCCAAGGATTCGTTTTAAAAGCAGAATTAAACATACTTCTCGTAAATCCTACCAAGTCATCCCAATAACCATTTACGTAAGCTTCCTGCATCGGTGTATCATATTCATCCAGCAGAATGATAACTTTTTTACCATAATAACGGCTTAAATAATCTGACAGGTTATAAATTGCCATTGTTGCATCTGCATCATCCATTTCTTCTGTAATGCGTTTAAAGTAGTTCTTCTCCGTTTCAGACAAAATACCACTCTCCAGTAAAAAAGCATTTTTCGCATATAGTTTTGTCAATAAATGACAGATTTTCTTACGTGTTGTAAGATAATCCTTTTCCTTTATATTAGCAAAAGACAGATTAATCACCGGATAAGTCCCCTGAAGCTTTCTGTATGCTTCTTCCTGCCAAATAGAAAGCCCCTCAAACAGCTCTCCTTGTCCTGCATGCTCCACAGAGAAAAATCGGTTTATCATACTCATATTCAAGGTTTTTCCAAAACGGCGTGGACGTGTAATTAATGTTACGCTATCTCCACTTTCCCACCATTCCTTGATAAAAGAAGTTTTATCGATATAAAAATAATTTCCTTTTAAAATCTCTTCAAAATCCTGTATACCTATCCCTACTGTTTTCCGCATCTTAATAACCATGTCCTTCCGCTATTCTGTCAAACTTTCAGATTCTTACTTATAGTATACGAAAATCCTTAATAAATAGCAAACGAAATCATGTTACTGTTCACTCCATTCCCTGTAACACCCAATTTCCACTTTCATTCTGCAATCGGAACATTCTGGCAAACGTTCCCTTTTGCTCTAAGAGCTTATCCGGTGTTCCTTCCTCTGCAACGCTTCCGTCTTCCAGTACGACAATTTTGTTGGCTCCCGCAACCGTTCTCATACGATGTGCGATGACAAGCACCGTTTTATCCTGAATCAGGCGGGATAATGCAGATTGTATCAAGGTTTCATTCTCCACATCAAGAGATGCCGTTGCCTCATCCAGCAGAATAATTGGCGCATTTTTTAAGAATGCCCTTGCTATGGAGATACGCTGACGTTCACCGCCGGAAAGTTCACATCCATTTTCTCCAATCTGGCTATTCCACTGATTTGGAAGCTTTAAGGCAAATTCATCTACATGCGCAAGCTTTGCTGCCGCAATGACTTCTTCGTCTGTAGCCAATGGATTTCCGATACGAATATTTTCCAATATCGTATTGTTAAACAGCGTGACATCCTGAAAAACAATGGAATACAATGACATCAGTGTTTCCGGGTCAATTTTAGATATATCCATACCACCAACGGTAATTCTTCCTTTATTGATATCCCAGAACCTTGCTGTTAATCGTGATACGGTCGTCTTTCCGCCACCCGAAGGTCCAACCAATGCCGTAACCTCTCCCTGTTTTGCTGTAAATGACACATCTGTCAATACCGTTTCTCCATCTTCATACGCAAATCCTACATGTTCGACGCAAATATCATACCCTTTATTCGTCAGCTTCTTATCTCCACTCTGCACTGTCTGGTCTAAAATCTCATTCATTCGCTCAATGTTCGCTTTCGTCGAAATCACAGCACCAAGATTCTGCAATGCCCCTTCCAATGGGTCATAGATTCTTGATACAACGAGTAAAAACAGGAAAAAGATTTTAATATCTATCTCTCCCCGAATCAGAAGTATCGAACCAACGAGAGCTGTTGTTGCAATACCCAATTTTAGTACCAAATCAGCCGATACTACAAAAACTGCCATTCCAAACTCTGTGATAATAGAACGTTTTTCCACCATTCTTATTTTCTTTTCCAAATCTATCAACACTTTTTCTTCTGCATTGTTCGAACGAAGATCATTCATAGCTTCGATACATTCCTGTATTCCTGCCTCACAGATAACCTTAGCCTCACTTGATTTACGTGACAATCTCTGCTGAATGCGTGCAGAAAATCCTACGATTCCAAAGGAAATCGGAAGTACCCACAATGCCGCTATCGCCATCTTCCAATTCAGGCATAAAAGGGAAACAGCTACAATAGTCGTAGAAATCATCGCACCTACAAGCGGACACACATAATGAGACTGACTTTGCTCCAAAACGGCACAATCATTCATAATCGTTGCTGTCAAATCAGCAAGATCCTTTTTCCCGAAAAAGGATAGTGAGATTTTTCGTAACTTCTCTGCCAGCGTAATACGACGTTTCCCCGTTTCCTGATAGGTTGCCAGATATGTTCCATTATATTGAAACCATGTGGTAAGCAGAATCAACAATGCCCCCAGAATGCACCCTACGACATAAATCTTGCGATGTTCCTGTAAGCTGTTTCCCATCAAATCACATACTAACATGTATAGAAGTCCAGCCGGAAACATAAATGCCATATTCTGTATAGCACATTCGATGCAGCCTAATATCATATCTTTTGCACCCTTTTTTGACAATGCAAATCTTCTTTGTATCTTCTTTATCATACAGTTGTCACTCTCCATTCTACTGATTTCTGATAGTCATTCCACATGGTGTTAAATACACCCTTTTTCGCTTTCAGTTCCTCAAACGTACCGCTCTCACAGATTTGTCCCTCCTTTAAAACATAGATGCAGTCTGCATTTTTCACCGTGGAAAGTCTGTGTGCTATCATCATAACGGTACGTCCTTTGGCAAGCTCTGTGAAAGCAGCCTGAATCTTATTCTCATTATCCGGGTCTGCATAAGCAGTCGCCTCATCCATAATGATAATGGGCGCATCCTTTAAGATTGCTCTTGCAATCGCAAGTCTTTGCTGTTCTCCCCCGGAAAGATATACACCATCTGTTCCAATCATCGTTTGTAATCCATCCGGGAACTTTTCTACAATATCCATGCATTGTGCCATGTTAAGTGCACGTCTTACCTCTTCCTCCGATGCCGAAGGTTTGCCAAGCCGCACATTCTCTAGGATTGTTCCTTTGATTAACTTCGAATTCTGGAACACGAAGGAAACCGTCTTCATCAGTTCTTCTTTTGGTATGTCCTTTACATTCACTCCACCTATCAGAACCTTTCCACTTTGTGGATCAAAGAATCTGGACGCAATACATGCAAGCGTAGACTTTCCACCTCCTGATGGCCCGACAAAAGCAACCGTTTTCCCTGCATCCACACAAATCGAAACCTTTTCGAGCGCATTTCTACTTCCATCATAGCTAAAGGTAACCTCTTCCAGCTTTACTGACGAATCTGCCGGATGTCCGGTATTCGTAGCTGTTAATGGCTCCATTTCCAATACGGATTCTATTCTTGCTAATGCATCACTTACCGTCATTTCATGCTTCGTTTCGTACATCAGCTTTGTCATTACCACGGAAATGACAGGTGTTACAATAATATAGAACATCATATTCAACAGGAACGTATTACTGGTCGTTTCACCAGTAAGGAAAAAGCCTGCTATGATAAACAGGATAAATGCGCTGTTAATCGCAAGTGTATACAGCATCATCGGTATCCGAAGTTCCTTGGTATAAGCAATGGACCATTCTGAATATCGGTCAATGGAATCTTTTAATCGCTTAAAAGAAAATACTGTCTGCCCAAAGGTTTTTACAACCGGTATTCCTCTGACATATTCCACCGCTTCATTCGACATGTCATTTAATGCATTCTGATATTCTGCCATTTTCTTCTGCATGCCCTTCCCCATCATTGTCATCATTGCCAGAAAGCCAAGAACAATCGGCAATAGACTTAATAAGCCCAGTCTCCAATCAAAGCGGAATAACAATACCAGTAACCCGACAACGGTACCACATGCCTTTGCATTATCCGGCAATTGATGTGCAAGATAGGTTTCCGTTGCCCCACTTGACTGTGTAATAATTCTTCTTAGCTGTCCGCTTCCAAGTATTTCTATCTGCCCAAGCGGAAGCGTTGTGATATGCTCTGTTAACTTAATTCGGATGTTCGTTGCCACACGAAATGCCGCAAGATGTGAGCAAAGCAGTGCTCCAATATAAGACAGTACTGCTAATACCGCAAAAAGTACCGCCATCCAGCCATTTGCAATTATGTGTTTCGCCTGCCCAAAATCCGGTGCCACTTCAATTACTTCCTTAATCATGTTCCAGATATACCAAAAAGGTATAAGTGCAAGAATCGCACTTGCCGCTGCCAGCATCCATGATGCATAGGTTAAGTATCTATGCTTTCCGGCATATCCCATGAGTTTTGATAAATTTGATTGTTTTTTCATTTACTCCTCATATACTCCTTTTCTTAAAACATTGACTTCTCGTCTTTTGTTTGATATCATTTCGTTAGTAACAACTAACCAAGATGCAGTATAGGAAACTTAACCTGTTTTCTCAAGACTTTTTCCTTGTAAGCGTTGTATGTGTATCATTTTGTGTTTGTTATGTCTGATTTTTCTATTATCTAAAAAGGAGTACCTTATGACCAAAATAGAAACCTTTTATATGTCAAAACTAATAGAAACCGGATTTGAGGAAATTCCCCCAAACGGTTCTTACAGTCCCCTTGGAAAATTTTTTAGTCTTTCCAGCGATTACGGCAAGGGTACCTACTGGATTTATAATCAAAAGGATCTCTATGACATCAAAGTTCACGATTTTTCCTTTCATAAAGATACCGTTCTCGATATCAAATCCAACGAGTGGCCTGAATGTCTGAATATTATGTATTATGAATCGATATCCGGCGTACAGCTCATACCCTATCGTCATATTTCATCTGGGTGTATTACCACCTATTTTGGTGGCGACCAGCCTTATAACGCGATCATACATAAAACAGTTCCCGTTCGTTCCATTGGCATTGAGATTCTTCCTGGCTATTACGATCAATACCTAAAAAACATGTATGCGGACCAATACATCAATCCTCAGGAAGCCTTTCGTGCAATTGATGCCACTGCGTCCTTTCCTGAAATGGAAGCACTGCTATGCCAAATCTGGAACTATCGGGGAGACGGCATGCCTGCACAACTGTTTTATGACAGTAAGATCGCAGAAGCCATTTCCCTCATTATTTCCTATAATCAAAAGCAAAAAAAGCCCAAACAGAAAGTCATATCCAAACAGGATCGTGAACTTCTTAGTGCTGTTGCTTCTTATATAAATGACCATTATCATTCCGATATCTCTTTCGAGCAGCTTTCACACATTGCCTGTATGGGAACGACCAAATTAAGGGCCTGTTTCAAACAACTCTATGGCTGTACTATCACGGAATACATAAAGCAACGACGCCTAAGCCATGCGGAAAGTCTATTAAGTTCTGTGGATTTTACAATTGAACAGATTGCGAAAACAGTAGGGTATAGCAATGCCGGACGCTTTGCCAGTGATTTTAAGAACAGCACAGGGCTCTATCCTGCGGAGTATCGGAAAATGGCTCTATTGCCATAAACAGAGTGAAGAATACTATCAGGTTGCCCAATCCGTTATGGATGAAAATACACGAAAAAGAGAACTCGCCCTATAACGGCATTAAACAGATAAACGTAATTGAGTGGTTGTTGCGTTAAGCAAACAACCACTCAATTTAGGATGACTATCAGCACTGCTTCTTCTGTTCACTATCCCATACCGCCTCCGGTCCATGTTCCCCGGTTCGTATTCTTACTACGTCCATCAATTCATAAACAAATATCTTACCATCACCATGCTCACCGGTATATGCTGCATCACTGATTGCTTTGACCGTAGACTCTGCCCACTTTTTATCCGAAACAACAATCTCAAACTTAACCTTTGGCAAGACATTGATATCTACCTTACTGCCGCGAATCACTTGTGTGTAACCGTGACTCGTTCCACATCCGACCACCTGACTGATCGTCATTCCATGAACCTTGATTTCTTTTAATGCATCCTTTACCTCTTCAATCTTCTCCTGACGGACTATTGCATCTATTTTTACCATTTTTATGACCTGCCTTTCCTTAATCCAAACCATTAAATGTCGGATATGCATCCTCACCATGCTGTGACTTATCAAGACCGATTCGCTCTTCAATCTCCGTTACTCGAAGCGGTGTAAATAACTTCACGATAAAGATGCAGACTAACGTTCCCACAACGGCAATCAGAATCGTAATCGCAATACTTACCACCTGTGCCCATAATAAATGCCAGTCACCATATACCAAACCATCCCAGCGCACGACATCATTCACTGACTTACTAGCAAAGATACCCGTGGCGATTCCACCCCAGATACCGCCAATTCCATGACAACCAAAGGCATCCAACGCATCATCATAGCCTAACTTCTTCTTCACCACTGACATCATAAAATAGCAAATCGGTGAAACAACAAGACCAATAACCATGGATGCCCAGATTGGCACAAAGCCTGCGCCCGGTGTAATGGCTACCAAACCTAATACTAATCCCGTTGCCGCTCCAACAACGGTTGGCTTTCCTTCCACTAGCACATCAATCAACATCCACGATAACATTGCACATGCGCAGGAAGTGTTTGTTGTCATAAATGCATGTGCTGCCAGCCCATCTGCTGCCAAGGCAGAACCAGCATTAAAACCAAACCAGCCGAAATACAGAATCGACGCACCTAATACAACAAATGGTATATTGTGAACCTTATAGGATTGCGTTTCATAACCGCGTCTTTTTCCTAATACAATCGAAAGCACAAGCCCGCTCACGCCAGACGAAATATGTACTACATTGCCGCCTGCAAAATCCACCGAACCAAGTCCTTCTCCTAAGAAACCGCCATGTCCCCACACCATATGTGCCAGCGGATAATACACAATCAGCAACCAGATAGCAATGAAAAGAAACAATGCCTTGAACTTCATTCTTCCTGCTACCGAGCCGGTAATCAGTGCCGGCGTAATAATGGCAAACATCATCTGAAATGCCACAAAGACCAATCCCGGAATCGTATCGCAATATGCTCCAACTTCCTGTCCAATTCCTCTTAGTCCTAAATGTTCCAAATTGCCAATCAAAGCTCCTTCTCCACCAAAACTCAAGCTGTATCCCAATAACACCCACATGACAGATGACAATCCAATAATAAACAGCGAAGACATCATCGTATTCAACACATTTTTTCTTCGAACCAAACCTCCGTAAAAGAAAGCCAAACCCGGGGTCATAAATAAGACCATTGCTGCAGCAATTATCATAAATGCTGTATTACCTGTATCCATTTTCTTATCCTCCCTATAATCCATCAAGTAGCTCTTTTACGTAAAAAAGTGATTGCCCAGCGGCAATCACTGCAAGAATCACTTCGTGATTCTTGATTAACTACCACTACGTTACCGCACTTTCCTATCACGCAAAAGAAAAAGGCGTCCAGAAATACTCTGAACACCTTTGCTCACAACTATCGTAGCATAGAGTCAATGGGTTTACAATTACCATTCCATCGTAGAATTTCATGCTTTTTCGACAAATATCGACATCCATTTACTGCTTCCTATACTTTAATAAAACCGCTGAATTGATGATAACAAGCACAGAACCCGCATTATGTACCAGTGCCCCAACCACAGGATTCAAGATTCCCGTCATGGCTAAGATAATCGCCACGAAATTTAACAGCATCGAAAATGACAGATTTGTCTTAATCGTTGTCATCATTTTCTTCGATAATGTAAAGAGATGCGGTAATTCCTTTACTTCATCATCAACCAGAACAATATCTGCTGCATCCACTGCAATGTCACTTCCAACACCACCCATAGCGATTCCAACATACGCCTTTTTCAGTGCGGGGGCATCATTGATGCCATCACCAATCATACAGATATGTTCTTCTTTCTCCTGACAGCTATCAATGAATGTAAGCTTATCTTCCGGCAGGCAATTTGCATGAACCTCATCAATTCCTGTCTGCTTTGCAATCTCTTTTGCAGCATTTTCATGATCTCCGGTCAACAATACAGATTGTACCCCCTGCCTCTTTAACGCTGCAATCATACTACTGCTTTCTTCTCGCAACGTATCCGAAAGTACAAGATAACCAACCAGTTGCTTATCCATTGCAATATAAGTAATCGAACTGCCCTGCTCTAAATATTTTGCACTCTCCTGCTCTACTGTCTCTGATATCGCAATCTCATGTTCTTCTAAAAGCGATTTATTTCCTGCAAGGACAAGCTTGTCCTTTACCATTGCTTTTACGCCTCTTCCGGCAAGCATCTGAAACTCACTTACTGAATAACATGCTTCCTGCTTACCAGTCTTATAAGACTGCACAATGGCTTTTCCAAGGGGATGCTCTGACAACATTTCCACAGATGCTGCCACTTTAAACAATTCTTCCTTTTCTATTTCTGTGCCTGATGCCACAATAATATCTGTTACCTTCGGTGTTCCTAATGTCAGAGTACCTGTCTTATCAAAAGTAACCTTAGAAACTCCTGCAAGTCTCTCCAAGGCATCTCCCTCACGTACCAGAAATCCATGCTTGGTAGCATTTCCGATTGCTGCCATGATTGCAGTTGGTGTCGCAAGTACGAGAGAACATGGACAAAATACAACTAAAATTGTAACAGCTCTGATAATCTGTCCTGTGATAATCCATGTAAGAACTGCGGCAGAAAGAGCAATGACAACAATCCATGTTGCCCAACGGTCTGCAAGATTTACGATTTTTGCCTTTCCGGCGTCCGCAGACTGAACCAGACGAATCATACGCTGAATCGAACTATCTTCTCCTACCTTGGTTGCACGCATTTCAAATGCACCAAATTGATTTACCGTTCCACTAGACACCTCATCCCCTGCCTGCTTATCCACAGGAATAGACTCTCCTGTCATGACTGCCTGATTGACAGATGTCTGACCTACGGTAATCACACCGTCAACCGGAATTGTCTCTCCCGGCAATACACGAAGAATATCATCAACACAAACCTGCTTGGCTGGGATGATTCTCTCTGCACCATTCTTTAAAACTCTTGCGGTCTGTGGTGTCAGATGTACTAATTTCTCAATTCCTTCTCTTGCCTTTGCAACCGTCAATTCCTCTAATAAACTTCCTAGCTGCATGATAAAAGCAACCTCTCCGGCTGCAAAGTCTTCGCCAATACAGATAGATGCAATCAAAGCAATCGATACCAATACGTCCGCCTTAATGTCAAAGGCAGTCACCAAACCGATCACAGCTTCCAGTATAATCGGAAGCCCACAAAGAACAATGGCAAACCATGCCATGTCAAAGGGCAGTATGTCTACCTTAAAAATACTCATTAGCAAAGCAACACCCGATAATATGAGAAACAGGATATCTCTCTTCATTCCGCCAAATTCCAGAATTTCTTCTAATTTCTTTATTACTGTGTTCATTTTCACAACCATGCCTTTCTCTAAGCTAATATTCCACGCCCCTCATTATACCCATAGGGGTATAGGTTGTCAAGGCAAGGATAAAAAGATAGCTGCAAGTTCTATCAACACTCACAGCTATACTTCTATTTCCTATTCTTATTTCATATTTGCAAATCTCTCTACTGCTTTCGTAAAGCTTTCAATCGTCTTATCAGCATCGCCATGCTCTATACCATCTCTGACACAATGCTTGATATGCCCCTCCAATACGACCTGGCCTGCCTTATGCAATGCCGATTTTGCCGCATTAATCTGTGCAAGAACATCCTCACATGGAACATCTTCGTCTATCATTCTGTCAATCGCCTGCACCTGTCCGATAATCTTTCGCAAGCGTCTGTGTAAATTCTCCGCATCCATACACTGTTTCATAAATAAGTATACCTCCTTACACATACCCTATGGGGTATGTGTATTATTATACTTTTGATTTGTATTTTGTCAATCATCTTACCTTCCAGCCTGCGGCATCCCTACGCTCCTTTACGAATCTCTCATACAGTCCCCCTTCTGCCATCAGTTGCTCATGGGTTCCCTCCTGCACAATCGTACCATTTTCCAGAGCTATGATATGGTCTGCATTGCGCACGGTCTTCATTCTATGTGCAATCATAATTACGGTCTTGTTACGTGTTAGTTCATCGATTGCAGCCAGAATCTCATGCTCATTTTCCGCATCCAGTGCACTAGTAGCTTCATCTAAAATGACAATCGGTGCATCCTTTAACATTGCTCTTGCAATGGATATTCTCTGTTTCTCACCACCGGAAAGACTTCCTCCTCCTTCCGAAATCTTCGTATCATATCCATTTGGCAGAGCCATAATAAAGTCATCACATCTTGCTGCTTTGGCTACAGCTCTTACTTCTTCCAGCGTTGCATCCGGCTTACCAAATCGAATGTTATTTAAAATCGTATCTTCAAATAGATATACTCTTTGAAACACCATACTGATTCGCTTCATTAATTCCTCAGATTCCATATAACGGATATCTGCTCCACCAATCCGTATCGTACCGGATGAAATATCACGAAATCTGGGAATAAGCTGACAAAGGGTTGTCTTTCCTGAACCGGATGGTCCAATCACCGCAGTCAGACTTCCCGGCTTGATGGTTGTGGTTACATCATGCAAAATCTCATGCTCGCCATAAGAAAAAGACACCTTTTCAAAAGTAATTTCATTGGATAATGCTCTCTGCTCTGGTTCTCTACACGTAAGCTGTTCTGTCTGTTCCAGTTCTTCCACTTCCCGAAGACCACTGTCAAGCATTCCTATCATGGACAACATGGATCCTGCCTGTTTTAAAGACGCATACACCATAAAGCTAAATATCATAAGTACTACTGTTTTCTCAACCATAATATCCTTAAGTACAAAACAAAAGAAAAGAGCTTCCAAAAGAATAACAGACTCAAAAACTGCAATACTGAGATTCGCAGCAAACTGCGAAGGCATTGACTTATTAGTTAATCCGATATTAGCATCACAACTTCCCTCAATCGCACTTTTTAACTGTTCGTCTCCTTCCTGAAAACAAAAAGCCTTTGTTACCTTAATGCCCTGCAGGAATGTAAGGGTTGCCTGCGCAAGTCCAGTCTGTGCCTCTTGCAGCATAGGGGCATTTTTCCTTGATATCTTCATCTGCCAGTTTACCACTAAGAGATACACCACCATTCCTAATCCCGACACCATTCCTACGCGCCAGTCATAAAACAGCATCACAAAAAACAATGCCATTGCACCAAATAACCCTGATATAATCATAACAAGCGCCATAGATGCTGCTGTTTCTACCCCTGACAGTGTTGACGTAAGCGTTGCGGTAATCCTTCCTGTCGATACATCGTTAAAGAATCCTAACGGTACTTTTCTTAACACCGTTGCGATATCCATTCGCTTATCCCCTGTCATGAAATAACCCGTTTTCAACGTATTGATTTGTTCTACATAGCTTGTAATAAAATTTCCAATCACACAGATTGCAGTCAGTACCACAATCTGCTTAATACTTTCGCTTATCTTCGCCTCTCCCAGCAATGCATTGATGGCTATCATAATCGCCCACAATTGCGTAACACCAAATACCGACCGTACGAATGAAAGCGTTAATGCTTTTATCAGCTCTGCATGTCTTTTCTTACTGTAATCCCATATTTTTGCAAATGTCCCAAGCATCTATTGTTCCTCCTCTGTTAGTGTCCACATTATGCTATATTCCGGGCAACTATGAAGCAATTGTTCATGTGTTCCGATTGCCTCTATCTTTCCATCCTTCACAAAAGCAATCTGTTCTGCATGCATAATGGTAGAAAGTCTGTGTGCCACTACGATTAATGTCTTATCCTTTGCCGCTGCTGATAATGCTTCCTGAATATGTGCTTCATTTTCCGGGTCAGAGCTTGCGGTTGCCTCATCCAGAATCATAATGGGGGCATTCTTCATCATGGCGCGGGCAATCGCAATTCGCTGTCGTTCTCCACCTGACAACCTTCCTCCTGCCATTCCTGCTGTTGTCTGATAACCACGTGGAAGTGCTCTAATAAATGCATCACATCCTGCCCGCTTTGCAGCCTCCATTACTTCCTCATCGGATGCTGTCGGATTCCCCACTCGTATATTGTCCATAATGCTCTCATCAAATAAAAAGGTATCCTGATCCACGTATGCAATCTGCCTGTTTAACCCTTCCTGTGAATATTCTGAAATAGACTTTCCTCCAAGCATAATATCACCGGAAGTTGCATCCCAATAACCTGCCAAAAGCTTTGCCATTGTTGATTTTCCACTTCCTGATGGTCCAACAAGCGCAAGCATGCTTCCTTCGGGAACCTTAAACGAAATATCTCTAAGAACCGGCTCACTTTCCTTATCATAGGAAAATGTTACATGGGAGAATTCCACAGCAGCATGACTCATCGTATTGCTATTTCCACGCTTCAACTCAGGATATTCCAACACATCACGAATCTCCTTGGCATTCGTTCCCATCTGTGCAAGCTGGTCAAAATACGTCATTGCATTCATCAAGGGACCGAAGATTCCAAATGTTAAGATAACCATTAAAAACAGTGTGGATGCTTCTAATGTACCATTCGCAAAGAAACTCAATCCCACAATCAAAAGCGGAAAAATAGAAAATGGCGCAATTGCCATACCAAGCGAAGTGTAAATCTGTGTTTCGCTCTGCCAGCCTACACAATATGCTGCATGACCATACACCCCATCCTCATATTTTTGGTGACATTCATCCACTCTCCCAAAGTTCTTGATTACTTCAATTCCACCAACATACTCTACAACTGCCTGATTCATCGTCTTTGCTGCCGCAATCTGCCCTGCGTACTTTTCCTCATAATTCTTCATCATCCCCATACTGGCCATAAGACCAATTACAATCCACAAAAATACACACAACGACAGCCTCCAGTCTATCAGAAACATCCATATCATAAGTGCCAATGGCACAAGAAGATTTGCTGTCATTTCAGGTAACATATGCGCCAATGTTTTCTCCATTCCCTCGATATTATCTACCAACATGGTTTTCAGGCGCCCACTGCCATGTTCTTCAAAATATCCCATGGGAAGTCTCATCATCTTCTGGGTAAGTTCCTTTCTGATATCCCTTAGCGTAAAATATGCTGCTTTGTGGGACAACCATGTAGAAACATTCAAAAGAATTCCATGAAGCAGCTTACACACAATGGCTACCATTGCCAAACCTGTTATCTCTTCCCATTTCATCTCTCCTGTAAATAACGCTCCTGCAATCATTCCGACAAAGGCATAAGAGCCAATACTTGCCGCTACGCTAAGAATGCTAATCACGATAGAGCCGCCGTACTTTCCACGATACGGCTTCATAAAACTTCCAAGCTCCTTAAAAAAAGAAGCTGATTGCGCTTTTTCTTCCATTTTATTATGTCCTTTCCTTTGTTGCTTTTATATAATTTCTTCAAACAACTTTTTCCACCCTGCTTCAAAAAAGAGTTCCACGGTTTCCATACAGCGAACAGCTTCCTCTTTGCTATATCCCTTTTGCAGAATCTGATGATAGAACTGAAATTGCCCTTTCAGAATCATTTCCACCCCATTCAAGTCCACTTGTGTTTTGGATATCCTTTTTAAAAAGGCAATGGTTTCGTCCGCTTTTACCTGCATCATCTTCTCCATGTTCGTTTCTATGGAACTGCCCACACTATGACAGAAGAAAAGCTGACACTCATCATAATATTCAAAAAGAATATCCAGATAAATGCTTCTCTCATCCTCCATCACTCGTATAAGTTCCTCTATATTTTTGCTTTTTTCCACCGCATAATATCGCTCTCTTAAAGACTCTGCATTCGTACGAAAGGCCTCCATCACATTTGCCATAAGACTGCAAAACAGTGCGTCTTTGTTCTTATATCGTGTATATAACGCCCCCGTCGTAAGCCCGGCATTCTGTGCAATCTTATGCAAAGATGCCTTCTGAAAACCATATTGCATGAATTCCTCTTTTGCCGCTTTTATAATCTTTTCATCCAGAGAATGATCTTTCACTGCCATATATTTCGTCCTTTCATTATTAATAACACTATTATCGATAACGGTGTTATTATACTTTTCCTTATTTTTTCAGTCAAGGTATTTGCTTAAAGAAAAAGAGAGAAGAATTCTCAATAACAAGATTCTTCTCTCTTTGCATCAAACTCCCATCTGAAGCTTGACGATTTTATTATTTATATTCCTTATAAAGGGTACTTTTGCAGCTATTTGAAACATAAGTCCCTGGTCTGTCAATTCATCAAACAGATTCCATTCCTTCTTGAACTGAAGCTTATCACACATGTTTTCCATGTTTTTACCTGACTTTACTCCCCACTTAAATACAGCCGATGTATTCTTTACGGTATCATGGTGCTTTGATTGTGTTGCAACAAAGGGATTCATGATTTCTGCAAGAATCGTACATCCTGGAAAATGATTCTTTAAGATTCCCATAAGCTGTATGACTTCTGCTTCTGTAAAATACATTAAGATTCCTTCCAAAATAATAAGCACTGGTCTGTTTTTCTCCTTGATTTCATCTGCCCAATACAAATCAAGTGCTGACTTTCCGATACACTTTACATGCTTATTTTCAAAGAGAAGTTGCTTTCTTAGCTCAATCACTTCCGGAAAATCCAAATTGTACCAATCTACTTTTTTGTGTCGAATTCTATGATATCTGGTATCTAACCCACATCCAATTGATATACAGACCGCATTTGGGTTCTTATCAATGAACTTTTGTGTTTCCCGATCCAGAATCATCGTTCTTGCTATGACACCTTGCTGACTTCCCTTTTTATCAAATTTTGAGAAATCATAATCTATTTTCTTTACCATATCTACTGCATTCTGGTCATTGATTCTGGGATTATCCTTCCTTGTTTCTGTCGCTCTTGCAATTAACGGTATTAATAAGGTTTCCTGTACTCCTTTCAATTTTATCTTCATGAAATCCTCCCCTCTGATAGCTTATCTCTCAATATAATAATGATTCCTTTTAGTTAGTTATAACTAATTAACATATTATACCATTACTTATCTCATATTTACATAGGGGAGAATGATATTTTTTCTCATTTTTATTCTTGTATCTTATACTTTTTCTATACAACACTGGTGCTTTTTCGTTTCTTTATCATAATGAATGCCTACTAATAACAGATTTCCCTTATACTCTTCCAATTTTTCCATATAGTTCTTTTCTTTAATCTGCGCAATTGCACCTTGTACAGAGCTATCATATTTCAGTTCAACAATCATTGCCGGTTTATCTGATTTTTTCCTTGGTAAGAAAATAATATCTACATATCCTTTGCCTGTTGGCATTTCCCGAATCAATGTATATTCATTTTTCGCATTATAATACGCCAATGTGATTACACAGCTTAACGAATTTTCATCATTGTATTTAAGCACTGATACATTCTCCATATGAACCTGCTCAATGCCTGCGGCTACCGCTTCCTCATCCTGCTGCCATGTTGCAGCCAAAAGTCGATTTGATGCCTGTATTGCATCAATTACCGGTGTCCAGCCACTTCCTTCAACTGCATTTTTGAATTCACTCCGAACCTCTTCGTTTGGAATATAAACTTCCTGACTCTCATAATCATATCCAAGATATCCAAGATGAATCAACAATGCCAATATGTCATCCTTACTTTCAAATGAAGTCATATCATTTTGAAATTTATCTGGATTTATCATACATCGTCCGCCTGCAAGCATCTCAATCACGGCATCTTTAAGTCCATCATAATTCATCGTAATATAATTTCTAAGAGACTCATACGTTTCTGTTCTGGTCCAATAGTTCGTAATACGCTTTCTTCTTACCGAATCCACTACCGACTTCGGATTATATATATGAATGCCTTCTCCCATCTGATAACCGTCATACCATCGCTTCGCTTCCTCAAAATCCATGTTGTATTCCTGATACAAATCATAAACTTCCTGCTCTGTAAAACCTACATATTCTTCTAATGGCTGTGGATTAATCATGGTAAACTCATCAAAATTATTAAGTGCCGATTCGGTTCCATATTTCTTAATCGGCAATATTCCTGTTAAATACCCCAACGCCAAAAATTCCTTGGACGTATCATTCTTAAACAGACCTCTTAACAATTCAATATATAATCTCTGTGCCTCTTCGTCATACTTATCTTCTCGGAAAATGGCATCCCACTCATCAATAATAATAACAAATTTTACACCTGTATAACGATATACCTTCAACAAAGCAGTTGGCAAATCTCCATCTTCCTCTGTGAGACTCTCCGGATATGCTTCCCTAAGCTCCTCAATTACTTCTTTATGAAAAAGACCTACTGCTGCTGTAGCCGAAATGCTTGATTCTGTCTTGGCATCTCTTCTATGTCGAAATACATTCATATCTACCTGAATCACATCATATTGATTTCTATATTCTTCATAATCCTTTGATTTCGCAATGGAAAGCTTATCAAAGATTTCTTTGGCATTTCCTCCTCGACCATAATAAGCAGAAAGCATAGCCGCTGTAATGGATTTTCCAAATCTCCTTGGTCGGCTAAGGCAAATATGTCCATCTTCTGTATCAATAACGGCATTTGTATATTCCAATAAACCTGTTTTATCTACATATACTTTAGAACGAATTGCTCTTGCAAATTTTTCATATCCTGCGTTCAGATAAATACCCATATTTTTGCCCTCCGCTTATGCTAATCTATACATTATGAGTATAAGATATCACATTTTGAAAGTCAAATTCTGCGGACGAAATGGATATTGATTATATGAAGAGGGTCATTATACGTTCTGTTATGGATATTTTAAATATACATTCGTAAATATAGCTTTTATCAGCACAATGTATCTTCTATAAACAAATTACCTTTATTATCATATATTTTTACATTTCTAATTTTAATGGATTTCTGATTTCGTATATAAAGATCTGTTGAATTATAGAAAAAAGACTCTGCATATTGCCTAGTTTTAGAATCTTTGGCAATGCAAAGATGATTATATCCTTGATTATTTTTTTGTTCATATAAAATATGGTTTGCTTTCAAATTCGAACCAATTAATTTTGCATTAAAATCTATAATAGCGTCTGTATATGATATTGTAAGAATATTTTCCCTACTAAATTTTTCATATCTCTGCTCAATGGTGGGAAAATATACACTTTTCTTCAAAATGCTCTCTGTAAGTAATTCTTCTTTTTTTATACGCGAAAGAATGTACCTTGCACTTACCGTTACATTCTTTTTATCATTAAACTGCCGAATTACAGGTATATCTATTAATTTATGCAATCCTATTAAATGTGGAAAATCCGTTTGTTTTAGTTTAAATTCAATCGTGTCACCATTATCAAACTCATACTCCACCTGATAATTGACAATAGATTTATATTCATTGAATTTCTCTAACAGACCATTCATGTCTACTTTCTCCTATGTACAACAAATGCTCCTGACCTAAGTCAGGAGCATTCTAACTTTCAAAAAATGGTTCTCTCGTTTTCGGATAAATCCTATTCGGGGTAAGTGAACCAAACTTACGGAAAAACCTCCATTTACGAATCCGAAAAATCGTAAATATCTTTGGTTACTTATATCATATACAAAAGAAATGAATAAATC
>CAYUKO010000051.1:0-24050 GCA_964445375.1 uncultured Roseburia sp. | reverse complement strand
TTTACTGAGATTGTAGCGCTTTTCTTTTTTACCAACTGTCAAAGATGGGATTATAATATAACCCTATAGCAAAAAACAAGCCGGAAAGGTTTTCCGGCTTGTACCAATTTAGTTTTCATTCATTAAGTAATCGGTGTCTTCATCAATCAGCTGAATCATGGCTTCTGCAACCTCTGGGTCAAATTGTTTTCCTTTGCCCTTTTCCAACTCCTGCCTGATGTAAGATTGTGGAAGAATATCACGATAGCTTCGCTTGGATGTCATAGCATCATAGGCGTCTGCTACGCTGATGATTCGGACAAGTCTTGGGATTTCTTCACCCTTTAGACCATCCGGATATCCTTTTCCATCCATTCGTTCATGATGCCACCTTGCACCTGCTTCAATATTTGGAATTTCTGCGAAATTCTTAAGGATATCGTAGCCGATTTCCGGGTGCTTTTTAATAATGGCAAATTCTTCGTCCGTGAGCTTTTGTGGCTTATTAATGATATTGTCAGGAATACCAATCTTTCCAATATCATGCAACAGCCCCATGAAATAAATGGTATCCTGTTCTGCCTCAGAAAGTCCCATCTTAATAGCAAGCTTCTTCGAGTATTTGGCAACTCGTGAAGAATGGCCCTTTGTGTATTTATCCTTTGCATCGATTGTCTGAGCAAGAGTAAGCATTGCCTGCAAGGAGAGCTTTTCCACTTTCTATGCAGGTAACATGGAAGAATTGTTCCAATATTTTTCTGGCAGTTTTGAGATTCAGTTTATCATCATCAATGACCAGAATGTCGAAAGCACTGCTGACATTTCCTGCATTCTCAGAGCCGTTTTGTGGCATAAACAGGTTTCGGATGTTTGCCAAAAGCGTCTGATAGGTATCCATTAATGTAGCGTGGTGTGCATGGATAAAATCAATATCTTTGGTCTTGGCAGCAGTTTCAAGCTCAAGTGCCTTAGCGGAGAGTTCTTCCGCACCAATAGACTTTGAAGAACTCTTTAAGGAGTGAACAAGAATCTGATAATTGTGCCAATCCTCTTCTTCATAGAAACGCTGAATCTTCTGGGAATAATCTGCTTCTAAAACAGCTTCAACAATTTCCAGATAGAAATCTACATCACCGCCATAGAAGGACAAACCAAGTTCCGTATTCAGGAAGTTAATATTTTCAATCGAAATACTGGTTGGCTGAACATTCGCAATATTCTCCTGAGTAAGAAGCATTTCGTCCGGGAGATACTGCTTTATGAGATTCATAAGTCTGTCTTTTTGAATTGGTTTCGACAGATAATCATCAAATCCCTTCTGAAGATATTCTTCTTTTGCACCTAAAATGGCATTGGCTGTGAGCATGATAATTGGTGTTTTACGCGTGGTAGCCAGCTTATTAATCTGATTTAAGGTTTCAACACCGTCAAGGTCAGGCATCATATGATCAAGGAATATAATGTCGTAGTTGTTGGAGCGAATCTTCCTTAGACATTCGCGACCACTGGTTGCTGTATCAATGTTGATATGTGTGTCTTTTAAAAGACCACAAAATACCTTGATATTAACAGGAACATCATCTACAACGAGAATCTTGGCATCCGGTGCAAGTAAATCGCAGGACGTATCAGTGGTTTTACGTTTGTTGCTATAGGCATTGGACAGGTTGCCGATTGGCTTATCTGAAATAATTCCCTGTGGAAGTAAAACCGTAAAGACAGAGCCTTTACCATATTGGCTGTCTACCTGAATGTTTCCATGCATAAGTTCAATCAGATTATGCACAATACTTAAACCAAGACCGGTACCTTCGATTCTATGTGTTGTGGATTCTTCCACACGACTAAAGGAATCAAATAGTACAGGAATGCTTTCTTCTTTAATACCGATACCAGTGTCCTTTACCGCTATTTCAAGGTCAAAATGTCCGGATTCGTCCTTGTGACCATTAACGAGCAAGGTTACGGAACCTTCATGGGTGTATTTAATGGCATTGGATAACAGATTAATCAGTATCTGGCGGATACGCACTTCGTCGCCATAGAGACGGCTTGGAAGGTTTTCATCACAGACCGTTTTAAAGGCAAGTCCTTTTTCATCCGCTTTTACTTTCATAATGCTACAGCTATCATTAATGACTGAGGCAAGGTCATATTCCATAGGAATAATACTCATCTTACCGGATTCAATCTTGGAAAAATCAAGAATATCGTTGATAATAGCAAGCAGATTTCTTCCGGCTGTACGGATATCTTCGGCGTATTCTTTGATATTTCCCTCTGTACTTTCCTTTGCAATCAATTCATCAATTCCAAGAACCGCATTGATAGGCGTGCGAATCTCATGTGACATATTTGCAAGGAATTTTGCCTTTGCCTCGCTGGCATAGAGTGCCTGTTGCCTTTCTTTCTCATCGTGAACAACATCAATGACAGCCTGAGCGCATGCCATAACAAGCATGAATAAGAGTCCTACACAGATAATACTTCCATTAAAAAGACGATTCTTATTAAGGCTTTGCAGTATCTGTAAAAGAGAGGTAGCTAACACACCAAATATTCCATAAGAAACATAGATATATTCGTGTGCATGCTTTCTTATAATATCTAAAATAATAGTAGTAAAAATAAGTACAATTAACGCAAGTAATAACAGGTATACACTAAGGTTTATATCACCCTGATCAATGGTGCTTGTTATGATCAGTGTAGTAGTTATCACGCAATAAATGATAGAGGCAGTCTCGTATAGCAGATAGAATTTGTGATAACGTTTTTTCTGGATTTCATCCATATAGATAGCCAAAGGAAGAGGAACCAGAAATAGTATAAACTCCGAAAAAGCACTTGTGGCGGATACATTCGGGAAGAATGCCTGCCGCATTTTGGACTGCATAATAATCCAAAGGGAGGTTGCAACAACACACCATCCTAAATAGCGCAAGTGAAGGCTGTTATTGGAATGCTTCTGCAAAGCAAATGTAAGACAGATACTGCCAAGTCCTAAGAACAACATAAATGCTGCAATTAATAAAATCAGGAAATTATCTCTGAAAATCTGAATAATAATTCCCATTTTGTCGCCATAAAGAACAGTTCGCATAACACCACTATAGGATGAATCACTTGTCATGTTTACGGTTAATGTCTTTCCGGCATCGGAAGGAAGTAATTCAATAAAAAGATAGGTACTTGCGCTGGCAATACCAAAAGGTCTTGTATCCTTAGTAGAAAAGCTGCCTCTTAATTCATCATCAACGTAGACATACATATCTTGTTTGGAAGTTCGAAAGCAAAGCCAGGAGCTTGATATAATACCGGAAGGAAGCGTCTTCTCTAAAATGGCAGTCTTACCCTCTTCAACTTCACAAGTTCCAGGTACTTCAATAGGTACACGTTGACCATTATCCACGACATGAAACCAGTCTGTATCAAATGTTTCCACCCAATAATCACGAGAATCCTGATCACTAGGTAGTGTAGATTGAGCTATTACGAACCAGCCACACAATGCTACAAAAAAGGCAACAAATAGTATTCTTATTAATTTATTCCAATAGCTAATTTTTTTATCCATATAAGACCTCCGGAAAACAAGTAGATTTTTTGGAATTGTTTCCACGGTTGTAAATAATTGTGTTGATATTTTTCTTATTATAACATTTTTTTGGAAGATAAGCTACTATTGTAAGTCAATAATCTTATTTGAATGTGACATACTGTTGTCAGGTTTTCTATGTTATGATAATAATAGTCAGGATTTGGAGGAGTTATATGCATTTTGTAGAGGCAAAAGGAATTTTATCAGCGAAAAATGGAATGAACGTATATCGGGGATGTACGCATGGTTGTATTTATTGCGACAGTCGCAGTAAATGTTATCAGATGAATCATGCATTTGAGGATATTGAAGTGAAGCAGAATGCACCACAGCTTTTGGAAAAGGCACTCCGCTCCAAACGAAAAAAGTGCATGATAGGAACAGGAGCTATGTGTGACCCTTACATGCATTGTGAAGAACAACTGCAATTGACACGGCGTTGTCTTGAAATCATTGACCAATATGGCTTTGGACTGGCAATTCAGACAAAATCAGACAGGATTCTTCGGGACCTTGATTTGTTAAAAAGCATAAACAGTAAGGCAAAATGTGTGGTGCAGATGACCTTAACCACTTACGACGAAGAACTTTGTAAGATATTAGAACCTAACGTCTGCACAACGAAGAAGCGCTTCGAAACCTTGCAGATTTTACATGAAAATGGCATTCCAACTGTAGTGTGGCTGTCACCCATATTGCCATTTATCAATGATACCCGTGAAAACATAGAAGGAATATTAGATTATTGCATCAAGGCAAAGGTGCATGGCATTATCTGCTTTGGAATGGGCGTTACATTAAGAGAAGGCGACAGAGAATACTTTTATGCCGCGCTGGATAAACACTTTCCAGGGATGAAAGGGCAGTATCACCGAAAGTATGGTTATGCTTATGAAGTGACAAGTGAGCATCATAATGAACTGATGAGCCGGATGCGCAGAAGATGTAGAGAACATGGAATAGAGTGTGATGTAGACAAGGTATTTGCATACTTAAAAGAACTGCCGGAAAAGTATGAGCAGTTGAGGTTTGTATAATGTGAATGATAACTATTTGAAAAAGATGTCAAAGCGGGCGTAGCGATATGGAACCTAAGGGTTGCTGTGAAAACAGGTATAGAAATTTCTTATGTGCATATACTATTTGAAAAATATCAAAGGAGATTATCACATGAAATTTTTCAAATGTAAAAAGGATAATACGATATTCACAGTCATGAGCAAGGATTCTGTCTGTAACCATGCAGATTTTGAAGAGCTTACTCCTGGAACCTCTGATGGAGCGGCTGAGAAGCATGTACCAGTAATTAAGAAGGAAGGAAATCTGATTACTGTCTTAATCGGTGAGGTAGAGCATCCAATGACCCAAGAGCATCACATTGAATGGATTGCCTTGGAAACACATAAAGGAGTACAAGTTGTGTATTTGCAGCCGGACGGAAAGCCACATGCAGAATTCGTTTTAACGGAAAAGGACGAAGCAATTGCTGCTTATGAATATTGCAATATTCATGGTTTGTGGAAAGCGGACTGCAAGTAGATTATGCGTCCAGTGTGCTGATTTTATGGTCATGCTTTACTTCGAACTTTCGATCCATAGCATTTAGTAAGAGATTGATGGCAAGGTTAGCTTTCTTGGAACTGTCATACTTGAAGGCATGGATGGAATTGGGAAGCAGCGTTGCTGATTCGCTTGAAGCAATCACAGCCATATCACAGTCATCAATATAGGCACGCAGAATTAAGGCAAGATAAGAGCCAAGTACTAAGGCTTTCTTGCCTTTTATTTTTGCAAAATCAGGAATCGTTTCAGGTGAATAGAAAAGAAGGCGTTCTTCTGGAATATTCTCCGTGAGGAATGCAAGATATTTTTCGTTCTCATATTTTTCCAAAACAAAATAAAAATCATTACCAAGGAATTCCTTTGCTTTCTCGATTAATTGCGGAATATCGGAATAAATCTGATAGAAAAGACCATCATTTACAAGCATATCTACACTGATAACAGGAACAAAGCAGTTATCAGCAAGGCTGAAAAAATCTTCATTAGGCAAATCAATAGCAATCACACCATCAATATTTCGATTGACAGGTGTATTGTCAGAAGTCGTCTTTAACGGCATGAAAATCACATCATATTTCAGGCGGTTAAGCCGTTCAATCAGCATATGAACAAAGCTTCCAAGCTCCAGATTGCGGGAAGGTGTTGTTTCCTTTAAGTGATAGGAGATACCAATGACGCTGTTTCGTCCTGTAGCAAGGCTTTTGGCAACAGAGCTTGGCGTATAATTCAAAAGATTTGCAATTTGAAGAACCTTTTTGCGGGTAGCATCACTAATCTTCTGGTCTGTGCGGTTGTTCATAATATAGGAAACCGTAGCAACAGAGACTCCGGCTTCTCTTGCAACGTCTTTCACGGTTACTTTCTTTTCCATCTTAAAAGGTATCCTTTCCATCTATATATGAGTCCGCTATACGCGGACTCTCGATTCATTTAAACGCATAAGTGTATCTTACAGAGCATACAAAAAAAAGTCAACACGATATTGACACGAAAATACAAGTGTGCTACTATCAACTTAACCGGTTAACTTAACCGCTTAAGCGGGGAGTTAAGAACAAATTCAGAAAAAGGGAAAGGTTGGATAAGGGTATGAAAAAGCAGATTAAAAAAATATGGGGTATAACAACAGCATCGGTTTTGGTATTGGCAGCTTTGACTGGCTGTGGAAAGACAGAAACAAGTAGCGAGAATCAGGAAATGGTTGCAACACAAGAAGCAGCAGAAATTACAGTTACTTTTATGAATGGTGATGAGCAGCTTGGTATAGCAACAGCTACGGCAGGAGAGCTGTTAGCAGAAGCTGATTATTCAGCATATGAAACCGTTGCAGATACAGAATTTCAGGGCTGGTTTGAAACGCCGACTTTTCTGGAAATCAGTAGGAAGGATTTGAAAACAACTGTGTTTGATGCAGACACGACATTATATGGAAGCTTTAAAGCTACTACGGTTGAGGCTGATACAAGAGCATGGTATCTTGCAGGAACATCGTCCAAGGGCGTGATGCAGGAGAACAATTGGGCAAATAGCAGTGTGGAAGAGAGTGTAAGAGAGAAGTTCCGCTTAGAAGAAACAGGAGACGTTTTGAATGAATTTGAGATAACAATAGACCTTTACGCAGGAGATCAGTTCCAGGTTATTCACGATTGGGCATGGGATGGTCAGAAGGGATTTGGCTGTTTTACTACAATTGATGACACACAGATGGAAAATGGTGGAGGGCTTGGTGGCTCTTCTGATACTTCAAATGTAAATGTCATTATGGATGGTAATTATACGATTACGCTTACAACAGACCCTAACAATAAAGCGATGGATACTTTGGTTATAACACGTAATGGGGACCCGGTTGGTGCATCCACAGAGACTTCTAACGAATAGTGACAAATGACACAGATAAAAGGAAAGGCAGGTTACCGCATGAACAGGCATGCAATGCAGCATATAGTTGATTCTTCTTATTGTTTTCCGGTATCGGAGAAAGAAATCGTACTTAGACTTAGAACCGCAAGAGATGATATGAAATCAGTACAGGTTATCTATGAAAGCAAATACATATTTGGAACAAAACAGCAGAAGGCACTCATGACCAAGGAGTATACCAGTGAGCTTTATGATTATTATCGAATTTGCCTGAAGCTGAAAGACACAAGACTTGCGTATGTTTTTCTGGTAAATGACGGGGAAAAGAGTTATTTCTTTTCCGAGGATGGAATTACCGATACGTATGACTATACGTTAGGATATTATAATTTCTTTCAGTATCCATATATCAATCAAGCTGATATTATGGAGCAGGTTGCATGGATGAAGGATGCCATTTTCTATCAGATTTTTGTTGACCGCTTTCATAGGGGAGATACGACAAAAGATACTTCCTATATTAATTGCAGCTGGGGAGATATTCCAACTCCTAAGACCTTTGCAGGTGGTGACTTGAAAGGGATTACGCAGAAGCTGGATTATATAAAGGCAACGGGATGCAATGCCATATACTTAACGCCGGTCTTCCAGTCCATTTCGAATCATAAGTATGATATTAGCGATTACTATCGTGTGGATGAGCACTTTGGCAGTAATGAGGATTTAAGAGAACTGGTTCAGGAAGCACATAAACGTGGTATGAGGCTTGTTATGGATGCGGTCTTTAATCATTGCAGTGACCGGATGATGCAGTTTCAGGATGTGCTGGAAAATGGCAGGGAGTCTTCCTATTATAATTGGTTTTTCATAAATGGAGATAAGCCGGATCAGAAGTCGATGAATTATGAAACCTTTGCAGCGTGTGAGTATATGCCAAAGCTTAATACTTCGAATATGGAGGTGCAGAAGTTCCTTATGGATATCGGCTGCTATTACATACAGGAATATGATATTGATGGCTGGCGGCTTGATGTGTCTGATGAGGTCAGTCATGATTTCTGGAGAAACTTTCGAAAGGCAATCAAGGGCTGTAAGAAGGATGCCGTTATCATTGGTGAGAACTGGCATGATGCATATTCCAATCTCCGGGGAGATCAGTACGACAGTATCATGAATTATGCATTTACGAAGGCAAGCCTTGATTATTTTGCAAGAGAAACGTTTGATGCACAAAGGCTTGCATGGAAATTAAATGATTTGCTGATGCGTAATAGTGATACGGTTAATTCCATGATGCTGAATCTGTTAGATAGTCATGATACGCACCGCTTTTTCAGTGAAGTAGGAGAAAGCAGATTTAAGATGAAAGCGGCACTTTGCCTGTTGTATCTGTTTCCCGGAACGCCTTGTATCTTCTATGGAACGGAGATTTTAATGCCGGGAGGCTATGACCCGGATTGCAGACGATGTATGGATTGGGAAAAGGCAGATATTTATGGCGAGTTCTCCGATATCTATGAATTGTTAAACAGGCTTTCCATTCTTCGAAAAAGATATATAATGGCAGAAGGAAAGGTGCGCATTTATGCATTAGATGACGTATTCCATTTAAAGTATCAGACAAAAGATATTTCGTTGATTCTTAGAATAAATAATACTGACACAGATGTCATAACCGAAGGGAACAAACAGAAAGCAAGAAGCTGTAGTATCGTGGTAGAGGATAACGGGCATAAACAGCTTGATTTTCTGGAATGTGAGGAAGGAGTTAGCAGGAATGAATAGGAAAATAGCAAAAGCGATAGCAACAGGAATGGCATTTTCAATGACAGCAGGGCTTGCAGGCTGTGGAAGTAGCACAGCAGAAAGCGAGACAGTATCCGGTAAGACAGAAGCGGCTGCGGAACAGATTGTTCTTCACATTCTGGAAAATGATACTGCAAAATCGGAAGGGTATTTGCAGGAATTGTTAGATGCGTTTAATGCAGCGTATGCAGATAAGGGAATTCAGGCAGTGGATGCAAACATGGATGAATTCACGGATTTAGCAACAAATGGTCCCTATGGTTATGGCCCTGATGTTTTGTATCAGGCAAATGACAAGTTGATGACCTATGCAGAGGATAAGCATATTATTCCGCTTTCCATAGAGGAATTTGAATGCTATGCACAGATTCCGAAGGAAGCATGGGATGCTTTTAAGATGACTCTCGATGGTAAGGAATATTATTGTGGTGTTCCGGTGAATATTCAGGAACCAATGCTCTTTTACCGTACCGATATGCTTCCAGAGGACTGGGAGAGTGCATGGGATAAGAATAGTAATCAAAAGCCGGATTTTCTGGAAAACTGGAATGACCTGTATGCTTATTCGAAGCTGCTCAGGGATACCGATACCAGTGCGAATCAGGATGGACAATATGGTTTTATGGCATCTTTGAATAATCTGTATCTGTCTTCCGAATTTGTCTTTTCCTATGGTGGTTATGTGTTTGGTGAAAAAGAGGATGGAACCTTAAGTGCAGAAGATATTGGATTTGCAGCAGGAAATACAACAACAGGCATGCGTGCCTTAAAGCAGATGGCAGGACTGATGAATGAGGGCTGTATCGATGATACGATTACCTTAAACCGTTATGAAAAGATGGCAGATGGAAGTTATTTCTGTACGGTGTCTACACCGGATACCTATAGCCTTTTTATAGAAAAACTGGCACTTCATTATGAAGCGGATGGACTATCTAAGGAAGAAGCCCAGAACAAGGCAAAGGAGAATCTGCAAATGGTGGAGCTTCCAGCACTTATGCCTGCAAATGGTGATTTGAGTAGCGCAAGTGAAGCAATGAGTGAGACGGACTGGGTTAGCACAGTTGTTATGGGCGGCGTAAATGGTTATGGTATCAGTTCCTATACAAAGCATAGAGAAGCATGCGTAGAATTCGTAAACTTTGCAACCAGTTATGAAATGATAAAAACAAGAGCGGATATGCTTGGAATTGCACCAACTCGTTCGGATGTGGCAAAGGAATGTGGCGATACCACAGATATGGTATTTACAAGTCTTTCAGAAGGAAGAATATACCTGATGCCTTCCATTAAGGCAGTTGACCAGATATGGGTACCGACGCAGACTGTCATGGGAGATATTGCCAAGGATGCTTTTCGTGAGAAGAAGGGTGAAGCTGCAAAGTATGTGTCAGAGGATGATTTTAAGGATGCCTTGGAAACCGTAAATAAGAATATTTATGATGCTGTTTATACCTTGGCTGAATAAATGAGGAAATGTAATGGTTCAGCAGATTTGTATCGTTACAATGAAGGAGTAGAGAAATGAGTAGGAAAGAAATACTGACACATGCGTCAGTTCCAGTGAAAGCGTCCTTGATCATTATGGGAACCGGGCAGTTGATGTATAAGCAGTGGGTGAAAGGGTTGTTATATCTTGCTGTTTTTGCAGGAACCTGTTTTTATCTGGCAACTGCAGGTATTCATGATATTGCAGGCTTTTTCACACTTGGAACGAAAGAAGCTGACCCGTGGCTTGGAACAGAGGGTGATGATTCGGTTATCATGCTTCTTAGAGGGTTGTTAGCGTTTATCGTTATTGCAGCTTTTTTCATCATACATAGGTCTAATGTGCGCGATATTCTGGAATGTGATGACAAAGTGCGCATGGGAAAGACACTTCCGGGATTTTGTAAGGCAGTAAGCCTGTTTCTGGATAGGAAATTTTATCTTGCAGCGCTTGCCATACCAGTTGTGGGCGTTTTGGTTTTTAATGTACTGCCGATTTTGTTTATGATTCTGATTTCTTTCACGAATTATGGTGGAGATATTGTTCCACCAAAGCTTGTGGACTGGATTGGACTTGATAATTTTCGAAAGATACTGTCACTTACCGAGATAAAAGATACCTTTTTCAAGATTTTAGGATGGAATCTGATATGGGCGTTTGCTTCCACGTTTTTGAATTATTTTGGAGGGCTTGGTCTTGCACTGTTATTGAATAAGCAATGCGTAAAGGGAAAAAGCTTCTGGCGTGCATTCCCGATCCTGGCGTATGCTGTTCCGGGATTTATTACCCTGCTTGCTTTTAAGTTCCTCTTTTCCTATGGAGGACCGATTAATTATTATATTACGTTACATGGTGGTAATGCCATTGGATTTCTGGACATTGATGCCGGAATCAAGGCAAAGCTCATTGGTCTTGTGGTAAATGCATGGATTTCGATTCCAACCTCAATGCTTCTTGCAACTGGAATTCTTTCGAATATGAATACCGATTTGTATGAGGCTGCCAGCATAGATGGTGCGACGAAATGGAAACAGTTCACGAAGATTACACTGCCGTTTGTTATTTTTTCCACGACGCCAACGCTGATTACAAGCTTTATTGGGAATTTCAATAACTTTGGTGTATTTTATTTTCTGCGTGGTGGTTTGTACATGGATGGCTATTTCCTTGCCAGTGATACGGATTTACTGATTAACTGGCTGTATAACCTGTCCATTGATAATAATTATTATGGAATTGGCGCAGCAGTGAGTCTGATTATTTTTGTTATTACGTCAATTTTCTCGCTGACAATCTATGTGAGAAGTTCGGCTTATAAAAAGGAGGATACCTTCCGATGAAACAAAGCAGTCATATGAATAGAAAGAAATTAGTAGACACAGTGGTAACTCATATTGTGCTGATTGCGGTATGTATTTTCTTCTTTTTCCCTGTGCTTTGGCTGATTATGGCGTCCTTTTCCAAAAGTGGATCCATATACGATTTGGACGGATTTTTCCCCAAAAGCTTTAGCCTTATAGGGTATCAGAGACTCTTTACCGATACGACCATGTATGATTATCCAAACTGGTTAAAGAATACGTTGTTTGTGGCTGTTTTCTCCAGTTTGATTGGAACGGTACTAGTGATTCTCACAGCTTATACCATTAGTCGTTTTGAATTTCATGGCAAGAAAACCTTGATGAAATCAACCTTGATATTGAGCATGTTTCCAAGCTTTATGGGCATGACAGCAGTTTATCTGTTAATGGTAAATTTCAATCTGATTAATCAGTTATGGAGTCTTGTCTTTATCTATGCCGCAGGAGCACCGATGGGGTATCTGGTGCAGAAGGGATATTTTGATACGATATCGAATTCTATTTACGAGGCAGCGCGCATTGATGGAGCCACGAATATCAGGATATTTCGGACGATTACGTTACCACTTTCCAAACCGATTATTGTGTATACGGCGTTGACACAGTTTGCATGGCCTTGGAGTGATTTTATCTTACCGAATCTGTTATTAAAGAATAAAGATTTATGGACTGTAGCAGTTGGATTGATGCATCTGGATGAAACACAGTTCACCAGATTTGCGGCAGGCTCTATCTTTATTGCCGTTCCGATTGTAGCGTTATACTTTGCACTTTCGAATTTCTTAGTGGCCGGCGTTTCTGCTGGTGCTGTAAAAGAATAAGAATCAAAAAGAATAGATACTCTGGTGAAAGCAGAGAGTATCTATTCTTTTTCGTAATATATACTAGTTACGCCTCAATGCCTCTGATCAGATTTACCATCTCGATAGCACCTAAAGCACAATCATATCCCTTGTTACCAGCTTTGGTACCGGCACGCTCGATTGCCTGTTCAATATTTTCTGTGGTAACGACACCAAACATGACAGGAATGTCACTATTCATAGATACCGTTGCAATTCCTTTTGATACCTCGTTACATACATAGTCATAGTGGCTGGTAGCACCACGGATAACGGCGCCAAGGCAGATAACGGCATCATACTTACCGCTCTTTGCCATTTTGGAGGCAATGAGCGGAATTTCGAATGCACCTGGTACCCATGCAACGTGAATATCTTCTTCCTTCACATCATGACGAAGCAGTCCGTCCATGGCACCGCCAAGGAGCTTTGAGGTAATAAATTCATTAAAACGGGCAACGACAATGCCTACCTTCATATCATTTGCAACAAGATTTCCTTCATAAGTTTTCATAATTTTCTGTATCCTTTCTTATTTGAAATTTATTTTATTTAAAATATATTTTTTTATAAAGCGGTTTCGTAGTTCAGTATGTGTCCCATTCTCTGCTGTTTTGTTTTTAAATAGAACAAATCGTGTGCGGTGGCTTTCATTTGAATGGGTTTGCGTTCGGTAATTTCCATGCCGAATTCTTCAAGCTGATATACCTTATCCGGGTTATTGGTAAGCAGATTCAAGGTCTTTACTCCAAGGTCACGCAATATTTGTGCGCCAATGTAGTATTCGCGTTCATCCCCAGCAAAGCCAAGAGCAAGATTAGCCTCCAAAGTATCCATTCCCTGTTCCTGAAGCTCATAAGCACGTAATTTATTAATGAGTCCAATACCACGTCCTTCCTGACGCATGTAGAGAAGGATGCCACGTCCTTCTTGTTCGATCTGAGACATGGCAGCAGCAAATTGCTGACCACAGTCACAGCGAAGGGAACCAAATACATCTCCGGTCAGACATTCAGAGTGTACGCGGCATAAAACGTCCTTTCCATCACCGATATCACCTTTTACAAGGGCGACATGGTGCTCGCCATTTAAACGGTTCACATAGCCATACGCCATGAATTCGCCGTATTTGGTTGGCATTTTTGTTACGGTCACACGGTCAACCAGCTTTTCGTGCTGCTTGCGGTATGCCTGCAAATCCTTAATGGTAATAAATTTTAAATTCCATTTCTTAGCAAGCTCCATCAGCTCAGGTGTACGCATCATGGTTCCGTCTTCCTTCATGATTTCGCAGCAAAGTCCACATTCTTTGAGTCCGGCAAGGCGGCAAAGGTCAACGGTAGCTTCGGTATGACCATTTCTCTCTAAGACACCGTTTTGGCGTGCCAGAAGAGGAAACATATGTCCCGGTCTTCGGAAATCTTCCGGTTTTACGCCATCTTCCACACATTTCATAGCAGTAATAGAACGTTCTGCGGCAGAGATTCCGGTCGTTGTATTTACGTGGTCAATGGAAATGGTAAAAGCAGTTTCGTGATTATCCGTGTTCTGTGTGACCATCTGTGGAATCTGTAGTTTTTGTACATATTCCCTGGACATTGGCATACAGATAAGCCCTTTTCCGTGTGTTGCCATAAAATTAATATTTTCTGTTGTAGCAAATTGGGCGGCACAGATGAAGTCTCCTTCATTTTCACGGTCATCATCATCCGTAACCAGGATGATGCGTCCTTTTCTTAAATCTTCTAAAGCTTCATCAATTGTGTTATATGAAAACATAATAAATCCTCCTAATATCCATGTTGTATGAGCCATTCTCTTGTGAGAGAGCTTTTTTGTGGTTTCTGGTTTGCGGGTGTTAAAAACTTTTCAACGTATTTTCCGATGATGTCATTTTCGAGATTCACGGTATCGCCAATCTGCCTCTTGCTAAGTGTGGTCACTTGGGCGGTGTGCGGAATAATAGAAACGGAGAAGGAATCCGAAGTCAGGCTTGCCACCGTTAAGCTAATGCCGTCGATGGCAATGGAGCCCTTTTCTACGATATAGCGCATGACAGCCGGGGCTGCCTCAATGGTGTACCAGATGGCGTTATCATCCCGCTTGATATCAATAATCTTGCCGACATCATCCACATGTCCGGCTACGATATGTCCGTCAAATCGTCCGTTTGCGGGCATGGCGCGTTCCAGATTTACGTGACTTCCGCATTTCAGGCTGGAAAGGGAAGAACGATTCAAGGTTTCATGCATGACATCGGCAGTAAAACCATGCGTCTGGAGAGAAGTAACCGTCAGGCAGACGCCATTGACAGCAACACTGTCACCGATTTTTAACTGTTCTAAGACAAGATCTGCCTGTATATGTAAAATGGCAGAGCAGGTTCCTTTTCGGATTTGTGTTACCTTGCCAACTTCCTCAATGATTCCTGTAAACATCGCAATCAACCTCCCCTTCGATTAAAATGTCATTTCCAAGCTGATGGATAGCGTAATTTTTGAGAACTACTCCATCTGCAGGGGTAGGAAAGCCCTGACCGCTGATAGGGGTTTTGGATAATTCACCACCAAATAGTTTGGGAGCAATATAAGCTTCTATCTTCTGAACGATACCGCTTTGAAGTGCAGACCAGTTTAGAGAAGCGCCACCTTCCAACAGAATACTATCAATACCATGTTCACCAAGACGCTGCATCAACATTTGCAGATTGATATGCTCGCCTTCTGGTTCTACGGTAAGGATATAGCAGCCGGCATCTTGGTAGGCAGCCAGCTTTTGGGTATCCAGGCAGCATGTAGCAAGAATCGTTGGAACTTCATTGGCAGTTTGTACGATTTTGGAAGTAAGAGGTGTTCTAAGGTTGGTATCGCAGATAATACGAATCGGATTACGACCTTCTTCCAAACGACAGGTGAGTAGTGGATCGTCCGCAAGAACGGTTCCAACGCCTACCATAATGGCACGATAGCGATTTCGCTGTTTATGTACATGGGAGCGTGCCTCTTCTCCTGTTATCCATTTGGATGCCCCAGTATAGGTGGCGATTTTCCCGTCCAGTGTCATAGCATATTTCATGACCACATAAGGGCGTTTGGTCTGAATAAAATGGAAAAAGACATCATTTAACTTCCGGCATTTTTCTTCCATCACATGCTCGGTTACGGTGATTCCATTGGTACGAAGGATTTCAATGCCTTTCCCGGCAACAAGAGGGTTTGGGTCACCGGACCCAATCACAACGTGACGAATGCCGGCATCAATAATGGCATCCACGCAAGGAGGCTGCTTTCCGTGATGGCAGCACGGTTCCAGGGTTACATACATAGTGGCACCCTCCGGTGATTCGGTGCAGGAGGCAAGGGCATTTCGTTCAGCATGTGCCTCGCCATAGCATTCATGATAGCCACTTCCGATAATTTTGTCGTTTTTTACAATAACAGCTCCAACCATGGGATTTGGAGAAACATGGCCACAGCCCTTTTTTGCAAGCTCTAAGGCTAATTGCATATAGGCATTGTCATTCATTTTCGTATCCTTCCTTAATTCATAAAATGAGTATAAAAAAACCCTGAACTAATAGAGTTCAGGGCAAAATAGCATATGTTGTCAAACGGGCGTGACATTATGCACATGCAGCAAATCATAGCCTATGTGCATAAAAAAACTCTGGAACTACAAAAATTCCAGAGCAGATATTACCTAGTTTAAAACATTTTTATAAAAATTCTTCTTTCATCCAGACTGTACTGTCGGCTTCGGAGTTTCACCGAATCATGCCTTGCGGCTCGTGGGCTTTACCACCGGTAGGGAATTGCACCCTGCCCTGAAGATTTATTCAACTGAGAAGAGTATATCCATTATGTAAACCATTGTCAAGCAGAAATACTTATATTTCGCACAAATTTGAGAATGCGCGCAAAATGCTTGATATTATGTTTTTATTCTGATAAATTATAGATATGAGAAAGAAAAAAGTAATATCAAATAAAATTTCATATATTAAACCGATTGATGGTTGTATTTTGATTGCAGTTTTTTTGATGTTTTTGGTTTTGATTGCCGGGGTAAGTTTCGGAACAAATCGTTATAAAAGTAACCAGGTGCTTCTTGTTCATGATTCCATGGACATTTTAGCAGACAATCAACGAGTGCAGTTTGAGCAGTACATAGATAATAAAGTTGATTTGTTGCAAGGTTTGGTAACGTTCCCAGAAATTTATGAGATGGATACCGTAAAGCAAGGAGAATTTATTAAAGGAAGATCCAAGGCATTAGGTTTTCATCATCTTTTCATTATGAAAGCAGATGGAATGGCATATTATGTAGAAGAGGATTTATGCCGTAACCAAAAAGGGGAACCATTTTTTGATAATGTAATGAAGAATAACATCTATATTACAGAACCGTTTTACGGAGCCGATGCAACTACTATGACCATCAGTGTTTCTATTTTTGATGAGAATAAGAATAAGGTGGGAGCGCTTTGTGGAGCCATTGAATTAAAAGATATTCAGGAGATGTTTCGTGAGAATAGAATGTTTTTGAATGGAAACAGCTATCTGATTAATCGAAGCGGTTATTATATGGCAACCAAAGATATGAAGAAGGTTTATAATAAAGTTACTATATATGGTGAGTCCTATTCGGAGGTTTCTTTGATTAAGAAGGCTTTTGAAGAGAAAGCAGACCAGGAGGGAATCATTGTTCAAAATGGTATTGAGTATCAGGCAAATGTGACCTATCTGGAGGATTTTGACTGGGCAATTGTACAGTGTATTGAAACGGAAGAAATCTTTAAGGACTTAAGTTATATTGATTTATGGCGCCAGTCCTCCTTGATCATTGTTTTCATCATCATTCTCTGTGTAGTAAGAATTACATTATACTGGCATCAAAGTGATAAGAAGATTAATACGGATACTTTGACTGGCTGTAGCAGCCGTGCGGCAATGCAGAATCTGTTAGATCGCCTTGAACGTGAAAAACAAAGTGACATTGGTGTCATTTATCTGGATTTGAACAAATTCAAGTATGTCAATGATACCTATGGTCATGATGTCGGAGACCAGATTCTGTGTATATTCAGTGATACGCTGGTAGAGGTGTTTGGCAGGGCAGGTTATGTAGGGCGTATGGGCGGCGATGAGTTTATCGTAGTATTGTTAAATATACCAGAGGATCAGATTGCTTATCTTTGTGAGGAAGTGCAGAAGAGACTGGTAGAGAAGAGTAAGGAGCTTGCATTTGACTATACGATAAGTACTTCTTATGGTTTTGCAATAAGAAGAAGAGGCAGCGAAGATATTCTTGACGATGTTGTAACGAAGGCTGATGAGAGGATGTATTGTTATAAGGAGAATCATCGCTAGTACAACGAATAATCAATCAAAAACAGAAGCTTTGTGAATAGATAAGGCTTCTGTTTTTTTTGTCAGTAAAACTACAAAAATATGTTGGTATGATGAAAGTATAAGAACAGTAACCGGAAGTCAGGAAAGCTGTGAAAGTGCGTGCTGGTTAAATGGAGAGTATATAGAATATAAGAAAGGTCAAAGAATAGCAATCAAGCAGGCGCGGCTGTAGCAGGACATCGTTATTTTTAATAGCATTTTTTGTATATTGCTATTATTTTTGCTTATGTAATAGCATTTTCAGGTGAAGTATTGAGAAAATTTTGTAGAAATGCTAGAATTAAGAATAAACTCACTTATAACAAGTGAATTGTCGAAAAAGGTAAACATAGGAGGGGGCTTTTATGCAGTTACAAGCTATTAAAAATGAAGAAAAACTGGTAAATAATATTGTGTTTGCTTACATTCTTGCGGTGTCTATTGCAGGTTGGTCTTTTGTTATGCTATTTCTGAATGGTGGAATCCGGGAATGTTTTTTCCCATTAACGGGTGTGTGTGCAATTATCACAAAACTTTTGGAAAAGAAATTAGGTGGTAAGACAAAGTATGTCTATGCTTGTATACCACCTATCTTAGGTGCTATTACCTGTGCAATTTGTAGTACGCCTGACAGTGACAGTTATGTTTGTATTACACATTATTATATGGTAGCAACATTATTATTAGTTCCATATTATGATTTGAAATTGATAAGATTTAGTACCATTATTACTCTTGTTGTAAATTTAATAATGATGATTCTGTTTCCGGCAGGTTTTTTGAAACTTCATAGTATTATCGGCTGGATTTTTACAGCAATTGTTTACGTGATATTGTTTGCAGGCTGTACGTTTATTTCCTATCGTACGATAACGTTGTTTAAAAGTGTAGAAGAGAAAGAGAATGAAGTTGAGCATCTGCTTGATACTGTACGATCAACGTTTGATAGCTTACAGGAGTCTACGGATACCATCTTCAAATCGGTTTCTGGAGTAGAAGAGTTATCACAGGAAATTGTAGGTTCTACGCAGGAGATTTCAGCGAGTGCTGATATGCAGATTGGAGAAGTAAGTGGTACTGTAGAAATCTTCAATGAATTAAATGATGGAATCTATAATTCGCAGAATAGTGTTAATGAAACTGTTGAAAATATGAATCAATTAAAAGAGAAAAACGATGAAGGAATGGCATCCATAGCAACCCTCTCCAAAATGTTTGATAAAAATATTTCTTCCACACAGGAAGCGGCAGATGAAATCAAAGTTCTGCTTAAGAAGTCTGAGTTAATTGGTGAGATTATTGGAAGTATTAATCAGATTGCACATCAGACTAATTTACTTGCCTTGAATGCAGCCATTGAGGCAGCAAGAGCTGGAGAAGCAGGAAAAGGCTTTGCAGTAGTAGCAGATGAGATTAATAATCTTTCTGCGGAATCTACAAGGGCTACACAAAAGATTGATGAAATCTTAAAAGATATTACGGACACCATCAAGCATGCAAGCGATATTATGGCTGGTAACCAGGTGGTTGTGCAGGATTCTCATGAGCAGTTAAATAGCACAGTTGTGGTTTTTGAAACGATATTACATTCTTCGGAAGAAGTTATGCGTGTAACAGACGGATTAAAGAGTAGTCTTGCGAACATATTTGAAATTAAAGATAAGCTGAAAGTAGCTATGGACAAAGTAGAAACGATGTCAAAGCAGGTAGCAGAAAGTACAACCGAAATCAGTTCTTCTACCGTAGAACAGGTAGCAGGAGTAGAGGAAATTATAAAGTCCATGCAGGGTGTACAAAAGGGAATGGAAGATTTGGCTACTCTGTTAAATGAGAAATAGTCATAGCAAAAAGTAGAATAAAGAAAAATGGGAACTGGTGTGAGTTTTGAAGAAATCACACCAGTTTTTTACATTTTAAATTAATATTTCAGAAACATTTCTCGAACATTTCGCAAATAAGTGAGTCGTAAGATAAAACCATCAGATGACAAGTAGAAACGAAAAGAAAGGAAGAAATAAAATGGAAAAGAAAACGTTTATTACTTTAGTGATGAGTGTGATTGGAGGAATGTTCTTTGCATTAGGAATGTGTATGTGTCTTTTACCAGAATGGGGAGCATTCAATCAGGGTGTTGTGCTAGGCGTGATTGGGGCAGTTGAGCTTTTAATTACATGGTTTGTGCATCGTAAAATGTCTGGCAAGCAGCCAGTTAAGGTAAATGCAAAAACCGTGGGAAAGGTCATCTACGGTATTGTAGCTGCAATCGTATTCGGTATCGGAATGGCTCTTGTTATGGTTTATGGAATGATGATACAGGGAATCATCGTTGGTATTGTAGGAATGATATTACTTCTTTGCCTGATTCCTATGTGTATTGGTTTAAAGGATAGCAGTAAATAATATAGCAGGAAATCAAGTCAAAGATGAATTAGGAATTTTAAGAGCAAAGGCGTTTATCAAAATGATGAACGCCTTTTTCTTAACTAATCCATAATGATTAATGCCATAAATACTAAGTCAGTATCGCCTGTATTGGTGAGTCCATGTCCGTGATTATCGGGTGTAAAGGTAACGTCGCCAGCCTTTACTGGTCTGATCGTTCCGTTATCATCGTAATCGCCCTGACCGGATAAGATATAATAAGTCTCGCTTTCGCCGTGGTGCTCATGATAGCCAAGGGAACAGCCAGGTTCAATCGTAACCTCTGCGTAAAGACCACATTTTCCATTTAATTCTGCTTCACCGAGAAGATGCTTGATAATGACATGTCCTTTTCCACCACACATATTTTCAATTCTTTCAGTTTTCATTTGTTTAATCCTCCTTGTAATATCGTTCTCTCACTAAAATAGCTAAAAGCAAAAAATTCCCAAAGTTGTTTTCAACTTTGAGAACTTAGGCTAAGTATAAGACTACAGAAGTTGTTTGTCAAATAGTTTGACTCATTTATTTTTCGAAGAAAGGATAAGGTAGAAAAATAGCAGGGATATTGTTATAATAAAAATAGTTTATTGTGGAAAAATTATGGAAAATATAAGGAGGCCTTTTTATGAAACGATATATTATGTTTGCGTAGCATTGGCTATTGCAATTAAGAAATGTTGTTATAGCCATTGCGAATCCTAACCCCAAAATAATCGATTAGGAGGCAAATATGGGCTATATAAGAGCAGAAGAGATTCTGCCAATAGAAATCATAGAGCAGATACAGCAGTATGTGGATGGAGAGAATATCTATATTCCAAGAAAGGCAGATAAGCGTCAGGAGTGGGGAACAGGCACTTCCATAAAGCAGGAATTACAGGTTCGTAATCAGAAGATCTATGAGGATTATCTTGCAGGAATGAAAGCAACAGAGCTTGCCAAGAAGTATTATCTATCAACCAAAAGCATACAGCGTATTATTCGTGAGATGAGAAAATAATAGAAGCCGGTACATATCAACATTTTAGATACGTATCGGCTTTTTTAATTACAAAATATTAATCTTTATAAACTAGCGCACAAGTCTTGGTAGGTGTATTGGTTACAAAGGTAATGGTAGCATCACTGGTATCAACATCCTCCAGGATTTCGACTTTACCAGTTCCCACAGCAATAATGCGGAATGTTCGTCCAGGCTGAATGAATTCATCTGGTATAGTAAGTTCATACATGTAATCATATAGAGTATTATTAACAACTCTTGAGGAAACATCCCAGGTTACTTGCATCGTAAAAGCTGAGGCAAAGGTATTATCTTCAATGAAATTTGCAAAGATTTCGTAAAAGTCTGTTCTAACACCACCAAACTGTGTCTCTACAGAAAGTCCTTTGGCGGGTGTTAAGGAAGAGAATGTGCAGCAGTCTGTGCTGACATTGCCATTGAGATTGTCATCTACATTATCCCAAGGCTTTGTTGTGTCATAGGCACAATATACATTAGGGATGGTAGGATTTGTGCTATTTTGAAACAAGGAAACCATGTATGGTTCATCCAGTAAAAAGCTTGCATAATGTTGGCTGTTCATAGCAAAGGCTTTGCCCGAAACATGAATGGTATCGTTTGAAATAGATACCATGATGTCCGTATTTTCCAGAAGATAGCTGCCGTTGCCGCATGGAATCCACGCAGCTGCCTGAGCATGAGCAGTGGTGGTCGGTATCATACTGAATAGAATAGAGAGAGTCAGAAGAAGAGCTGACCATTTGGTTCGTAATTTGTTTTGCATAACTATATTAGACTCCTTTCGGTGGTTATGGAAATAACTTTAATCGTTTCCGAAAGCCAAGTCAATTGCGTTTGAACATTTATCTGTGAATTTATTGTGAACTGTGAAAAATGTGTGAAAAAACTGTGAAACGTAAAAGTGGTTTACATAGAGTGGACATGACAGTTATAATAAGATTCATGTAGATTAATGTATTTAGAAAGGGCATGTCGGTCACCCTGACAGAGGATTTGTGATTAGGGCGACATGGGGATGAAAGAATATGCAAAGAGAGAATTTTAAGTCGAGACTCGGATTTATCCTGATATCGGCGGGGTGTGCAGTAGGTATCGGAAATGTATGGAAATTTCCATATATAACAGGACAAAATAGTGGCGGTATTTTTGTTTTATTTTATCTGTTTTTTCTGATTACCGTAGGAGTTCCGGTTTTAACCATGGAATTTGCAGTAGGACGAGCAAGTAGAAAGAGTATCGTGAACTGTTATCAGGAGCTTGAGAAGCCGGGGAGTAAATGGCATCTGCATGGAAATGTAGCACTCATTGGTAATTACTTGTTGATGATGTTCTATACAACGGTTTCGGGGTGGATGCTTAGTTATTTTTATCGTTTCCTTAAGGGTGAATTTGTCGGCGTTGATACAGTGCAGGTAAAGGATATCTTTGACGGGATGTTACAGGACCCGGTTGGATTAACGTTTTGGATGGTAGTTATCGTGTTGGCAGGATTCTTAATCTGTTCGTTTGGACTGCAATCCGGTGTTGAGAAGATTAGTAAACCAATGATGTTGTGTCTTCTTGGATTGATTGTCATTTTAGCTGTGAACAGTATTTTGCTGGATGGCGGAATGGAAGGATTAAAGTTCTATCTCATTCCTGATTGGAACAGAGTAGAAGAGGTTGGTTTATTCAATGTTTTAATTGCAGCGTTGAATCAGGCATTCTTTACGTTAAGTATTGGTATGGGTTCTATGGAGATTTTCGGAAGTTATATGAGTAAGAACCACACTCTTTTAGGAGAATCTTTAAGAATTGCGATATTGGATACCTTTGTAGCAGTTGTTTCCGGTTTGATTATTTTCCCGGCATGCTTTGCGTATGGCGTAGATCCAGGAGTAGGTCCTGAGCTTATCTTTATTACTTTACCAAATGTGTTTAGTGCAATGAAAGGTGGAAAAATCTGGGGAAGTTTGTTCTTCTTATTTATGACATTTGCCTCATTTTCTACGATTATTGCAGTATTTGAGAATATTATTGCCTGCTGGATGGACAAGTGGAATATCAGTAGAAAGAAAGCTTCGGTTATCAATGGAATTATTATTTTGATTGCTTCCATGCCTTGCGTTCTTGGATTTAATGTGTGGAGTGGTTTCCAGCCAAGAGGTGCAGGAAGTACGATTCTTAATTTAGAGGATTATCTTGTCAGCAATTTGTTATTACCGATTGGTTCTTTGATTTTTCTCCTGTTTTGTGTTACAAAATGGGGCTGGGGATATGATAAGTACTTAGAAGAAGTCAATACGGGTGAAGGCATTAAGATGCCAAGATGGCTTAGAGGCTATGTTACTTTTGTAATTCCATGTATGATTTTAATTGTTCTCTTTATGGGATTAAAATAAAAGAATAATAAAAAAGAAGTCCGTTCCCCAACAGACTTCTTTTTTATTTTGTTTCAATCCTTTTACACTTTTGAAATTCGAATTCCCCAATTCCGTGTTCCCCATACACGTTCCGAATTCCCTTTTACATTTGATTCCTTTTACACTTTGGAATTCCCTTTTACACTTGGTTCCCTTTACACATTTTGAATTCCCTTTTACATCTACCCTTTACACTTTTTAGATGCTTTGACTTTGACATTCCCCTTTTATTTTATTTCCCCCAATACTATAAAATAATCTCTCGGAATCTTTAAGCCAGTAAATTCAAGGCTTTCAGATTCCTTT